>NZ_CAKMJU010000011.1:0-14241 GCF_927416815.1 uncultured Acetobacterium sp.
GAAAAAATCTGAAAGATCAACTTTTAGGAGTTTTAACAGACGAAGAAATTAAAGGTTCTTCTGCAGGTGGAAGACCTGTTTTCTTCCCTAATCTCTATATGTATGGTGGGGTTGGTCATACAACAGCTGATTATGAAACATTGTTTGAATTAGGGTATGGTGGCATTAAAAAAAGTATTGTTGAACATTTAAGTAAGATAGAAGATTGTACGACTAAAGAAGGAATCGAAAAGAGAGAGTTTTATACCGCTGCGTTAATTTCCCTGGAAGGTGCTTCTTGTCTTTTTAGACGATATGCTGGCTTGGCAGCTGAGATGGCAGAAAAAGAAACCAATAGTGAAGAAAAAGAAAATCTTAAAACCATTGCAAGCAATTGTGAATGGGTTTCAGAAAATCCACCTCGAACTTTCTGGGAAGCAATGCAGTTATACCACTTAGCAACAAACATTATATTAATTGAATCAAATGGACATTCAATTTCTTATGGTCGTTTTGATCAGTTGTTATTTCCTTTCTATAAAAAAGATATGTTGGAAAAAAACATTACAAAATCTCGTGTTTCAGAAATCATTGAAAGTTTTTATGTCAAAATTTTCGAATTAAGAAAATTACGTGATGAAGGAACAGCAGTACTGAATAGTGAAGTAGGTATGGGTGGTACGACTTTACTTGTTGGTGGCGTTGATAAAGATGGAAAAGATGCTACTAATGATTTAACTTATCTTGGTATTGAAGCACACGCGCATACTCGTTTAACCGATCCATGGTTTGCAAGCAGATGGTTTGCTGAAGCCCCCTGGGAATTTAAGGTAAAACTTGTAAATGTAATAAAAATTGGAACAGGTCAGCCAAAACTTTTCAACGATGCGGCAATTATTCCAGCATCATTGGCAGCAGGAAGAAGCCTGGAAGATGCCAGAGATTATACAATGGTAGGTTGTGTGGAAATTGATAGTGGCGGTGGCAAGGAGTATGGTTCTCATGATGCAGCTTATTTTAGTTTATGTAAAGTTTTAGAGTTGGCAATCAACAATGGAAGATGCATCGATTGTGGACCACAATGTGTTAATTGGATAAAATGTGGAGATGTCGGTTTACAATTAGGACCAAAAACCGGTAGTCTAGATACATTTAAATCCATCGAAGAAGTCATGGAATCCTATGAAAAACAAATGAACTATTGGGTAGATCGAATGGCGACATTCATTAATGCCACAGAAATCATGCAGGCAAGAACAAAACCATTGCCCTATTTGTCTACTCTAAAGAGAGGTTGCATTGACAATGGTCTAGATTGTACTGCAGGTGGTTCAATTTACAACTTTTCCGGACCACAAGGGGTTGGCCCCGGGGCAGTCGCAGACGCGATGTGTTCTATTCAACAATTGATTTTTGATGAAAAGAAAGTAACTGGAACAGAGATGTTAAACGCTTTGAGAAAAGACTGGGTAGGTTATGAAGGCTTATATAATCTAATTAATAGTGATCGCGTCATGCATTACGGTAATGATGATGATAATGCTGATCAATATGCTGTTTGGGGTTCTAAAGTATATTTTGATGAAGTTATGAAACACCAAAATACTCGAAACGGTAAATTTTTGCCAGGTCTTTACTGTGTATCTGCGAATGTCGGGATTGGACTTTGTCAAGGTGCATCACCAGATGGAAGAAGAGCATATGAAGCAGTATCAAATAGTTTAGCGCCAGTTCATACTGTGATCGGTACACATGATGTAAAAGGACCAACTGCTATGGCAAATTCTGCAGCAAAAATTGATCATTTAGTTGCTGGTAACGGGACACTCTTAAATGTTAGATTTTCACCCAATTGCGTTGCCGGTGATAATGGCAGAAATAACTTTATTAGTTATATTGACGCCTATTTTAGTAAAAAAGCACAACACGTTCAGTTTAACATTGTAAATACTGATACTTTAAAAGCAGCTCAAAAAAATCCGGAACAATTTCAAGGATTATTAGTTAGAGTAGCGGGTTATAGTGCTTATTTCGTAAGATTGAGTAAAGCATTGCAAGATGATTTAATTGGAAGAAAAGCATATGATTCATTTGATTGAGTTAGTAATTAATATTTAATATTATTTTGATTTAAAATGAAAAAAATAACGAGTGATATTTGTTGTTTTTATCGAAAAGTAATGGTTGTATTTGAATAAGAGGAGAGAAAATATGCAAAATGAAGCCTTAGGTATGATAGAAACAAAAGGATTGGTGGGAGCGATTGAAGCTGCGGATGCAATGGTAAAATCAGCAAATGTAGCTTTAATGGGCTACGAAAAAATCGGTTCTGGATTAGTAACGGTAATGGTTCGTGGAGATGTTGGAGCAGTTAAAGCTTCAGTTGACGCAGGTGCTGCAGCTGCAGATAAAGTTGGACAAGTTGTTTCAGTACATGTGATCCCAAGACCACATGGTGATGTTGAGAAAATTTTGCCGAGTCTACAATAATATAATTACGGAGGTGTGAATTAATGAAAGATGATTTAATGAATAAATTGATGGAAGAAGTTATGAAGAAAATGAATGAAGTTGAAGATAAAGAAACAGTTCCATCGGCTTCAGGTGTTTGTGGTTTAACAGAATTCATTGGAACTGCGCGTGGGAATACCATTGGGTTAGTGATTGCAAACGTGGATAAATCTTTGCATGAAGCAATGAAAATTGATCCAAAGTATAGATCTATTGGAATCCTTTCCTCTAGAACTGGTGCAGGTCCTCAGATTTTTGCAGCGGATGAAGCAGTCAAAGCTACCAATTGTGAAGTTGTAGGTGTTGAATTATCAAGAGATACTGAAGGTGGCGCTGGACATGGCAGTTTGATTATATTCGGAGCAGAAGATGTATCTGATGCAAAAAGAGCGGTTGAAGTTGCGTTAAATGACCTAAACAGAACTTTCGGTGATGTATATGCCAACGCTTCCGGACATTTAGAATTTCAATATACTGCAAGAGCAAGCTTCGCTTGTAATTTTGCCCTAGGCGCTCCAATTGGAAAAGCCTTCGGTATCGTAGTTGGCGCTCCAGCTGGTATTGGTGTTTTAATGGCCGATGCATCTTTAAAAGCTGCTAACATCGAACTTGTTGGTTATGCTTCACCAGATAATGGTGGGACCAAATATTCTAATGAGTCCATGATCTTCATTACTGGGGATGCTGGAGCAGTTCGCCAAGCTCTTTATGCAGCAAGAGAAGTTGGAAAACAAGCTCTAGAAGCTCTTGGAGGCCCTTGTCCACCGGCTACAACACCTTATATTTAAATAAACAGCCTGTTATTAAAATAAAAAAGCTACTAACTTATAAATATGAAAAAATGGAAAGAATAAGTAAAATATAATCATTTTTAGATGAAATATCTTAAGAAGAGGGTCACTTATTGCTGATGTGTCGGTCACATCAGCATGTTTTCTATTGAAATCAATTTAATCATGAAATTTGTTAGAGGTTTTTGCAAATTAAGTGAGGATAAGATATTATTTCTGCGTTAATTATTTACAGTCGCAAAAGCACAAAAAAAAATTTGTTAAAGAAATAAAAATTTGGATTTGAAAATAAGGAGAAAAATTATGTGTTCATCAATTGAAAGAGACGAACTAGACTATATCAAGAAAATTGTCGAACAAATATCAATACAAATGAGCAACAATGAAAATGACAGCAATGTTTCTAAAGTATTAAATAATTGCTTTTTTGATTGTGTTAATGATGCGGTGGATGCTGCAGTGATAGCACAAGTTGAATTATCTAAATGTTCTTTAAAAGAAAAAGAAAAAATGATTACGGCAATTAGAGAAAAGATACGTGTAAATGTTGATAACTTATCTCAAATGGAATTAGAAGAAACTGGAATGGGAAGATTTGAAGATAAAGTTGAGAAACATCTGCTTACTATTGAAAAAACCCCTGGCACAGAAGATGTAAAACCAGAAGTTTATACTGGTGATGACGGATTGACTCTGATTGAAAGACGGCCGTTTGGTGTAGCAGGATGTGTATTGCCTTCAACGGCGCCATCATGTACACCTATTCATAATGCGATTTGTATGATTGCGGCAGGAAATAGTGTAATTTTTAGTCCCCATCCCGGCGGGAAAAATACATCGTTTGAAGCAATCAGATTGATAAACGAAGCCATTATTGAAGCAGGAGGTCCACCTAACGTTGTGGTAGTTACAAAAGATGCAACGATTCAAATGGCAAACGAAATAATGAAACATCCTTTGATCGATTTATTGGTCGCAACAGGTGGACCCGGAGTTGTCAACTCAATTCTTTCATCAGGTAAAAAGGGGATTGGGGCAGGACCAGGCAATCCGCCGGTTCTTGTGGATGAAACCGCTGATATACTAAAAGCAGCAAAAGATATTATCGATGGTAATGGCTTTGAAAATTGTATACAGTGTATTGGAGAAAAAGAATGCATTGTTGTGGATTGTGTTGCAGATCTACTGATTTCGGAAATGCAGCAAAATGGAGCTTTTTTAATTCGAGATAAAAATAAAATTGAAGATTTAACAAATATCGTGACATTAGAAAATGGTACAGTCAATAAAGTATATATTGGAAAAGACGCTAAGATCATTCTTAGAGATATCGGAATAAATGTTGGAGATGAAATAAAGTCGATCATATATGAAGTTCCTGCAGATCATATTACCGTAGTAGAAGAATATCTGATGCCACTTCTTCCAATCGTCAGAGTCAGAAACGTTGATGAAGGAATTGAGAAAGCAGTCAAGATTGAAGGAAGAAGAAGACATAGTGCAATGATACATTCACGTGATGTTAGAAATATGACTAAATTTGCAAAAGCAATTCAAACAACAATTCTGGTCAAGAATGGACCTTCTTACAGTGGCGTCGGTCTAGGGGGCGAAGGGTTTGTTACAATGAGTATTGCAGGGCCAACAGGGGAAGGTCTGACGAGACCTCGTACATTCACGAGAGAACAGCGATGTACGCTTTGTGGCGATTTAAATCTACGTAGTGGTTTATAAATTTCTGATTTAAATAGAATTGAAATACGCCGTTGACAAATAATACCATTCCCAATGAATTAAATTATTTGTCGCTGACATTACCTGCCAAAGAATCAAATTATTATATTGAGGATGAATAATTATGTTGAAATGTAGATTTATTTCATCGCCAGATGAATCGACTATGGATCTGTTGCGAAACCGGGTGAGAACAGCAGACCGAAAAAAAATTGAACATGACATATTTGGTGCGATTGGACTTGTTCAAGCAAATGTCTCATCTTTGTTCGTTTATGCAGATATTGCAGTTAAATCTGCTGATGTCATTGTTTTGGACATTGTAGGCAATTGTACACAAACAATGAGTACCATTGCTTTTTTGGGTACGATGGAATCGGTAAAATCGGCATTAACTGCTATTAAACAAGAGAGAGATGATTAATATGACATATAGAAATTTGTTGTCATCATTCAAAATTGCTGGTATGGAAGTAAAAAATCGGTTTGTGGTTCCAGCCTTAGCCACAAATTATGGCGATGCAAATGGTAATATTACAAAAAAAGTGATGGATTACTATATTGCACGTGCTAAAGGTGGCTATGGACTCATAGTAATTGAAATCGTTGCAGTAGATCCTCGAGGCCGTGCAATTCCTAACCAACTTGGAATTTGGGATGACTCATTTATTCCCCAATGGACGGAATTCATCAAGGCATTACATAAATATGGGGCTAAAGTTGCAATTCAGTTACACCATGCTGGTAGACAGTGTGCAAAAGAGAATATAGGAGGACAAACACCAGTAGCACCCTCCGCAATACCCTGCCCTCTCAGAAAAGAAATGCCTCATGAATTATCAATTCAAGAGACTTATGAAATAATTGACAAATTTGGAGCAGCTGCACGTAGAGCTGTGGAATCGGGAGTGGATGCTATTGAGATTAATGGAGCACATGGTTACCTGATAGCACAGTTTATGTCTCAATATTCGAATAAGAGAATTGACGAATTTGGTGGCAATTTTGAGGCTAGAATGAAGTTCCCAAAGAAAATCATAAAAAAAATAAGACGTGAAGTGGGAAATGGCATTCCAATTATTTTTAGAATGAGTGGAGAAGAAAAAGTTCCTGGAGGCAGAGACTTACTAGAATCTACAGTTGTTGCTAGAGTCCTGGAAGAACAAGGTGTAAATGCAATGAGTATGTCCGCAGGTGTTTATGCTAGTCTTGAACATATGTCAGCACCCAGTGAATTTTCACCAGGTCACAATGTTTATATAGCTGAAGCGATTAAAAAGGCAGTGGATATTCCAGTAATAATTGCAGGTCGAATTAATTATCCACAACTTGCAGAGGAGATTATTAGTTCTGGCAAAGCAGACTTTGTTGCTCTGGGAAGAGTTTCGTTGGCTGATCCTGAATTCCCAAATAAAGTGGCTAGTGATACAGTTAATGAAATCGCACCTTGTGTAGGCTGCCTACAAGGTTGTTTGGACTACCTTTTCGATAAAGAAAAAATGAAAATTTCATGTCTTGTTAATCCATTTGTGGGCAAAGAAGACGAATGGAGGATCAAAAAAACAAATGTATCAAAAAAAATAATAGTTGTTGGTACAGGACCGGCTGGTCTTGAATTCGCTTGGGTCGCAGCAAAGCGAGGTCATCAAGTGATTTGTTACGAAAAGAATAGCTTAATTGGAGGACAATTAAGAATAGCAGGTATACCACCAACAAAATATGAATTATTGAATGCTCTAATGTATTATAAAACAATGTGCGATAAATATAATGTTCAGTTTAGAATGAACACAGAATTTACCAAAGAAATGGTTTCAGCAGATAAGCCGGATTCGATAATTTTAGCAACCGGAAGTGAACCACTGATACCCGATATCAAAGGAGTAAATAATCCGAAATTTATTAATGCAATTGATTTGCTTGATAGTAAATGTTCAGTGGGTGAAAATATTCTTGTAGTAGGTGGTGGAATTTTGGGTGCTGAAACAGCTGATTATCTTGCAGAACGTGGTACAAGTGTCACAATAATTGAAACAAACGCTGGAATTGCATTAGATAGTCAAGTTTATGTAAGAAAATATCTTCTACAGAGACTCCAAAATTATGGAGTAGTATGTTATACAAATGCTAAGGTAAAAGAATTCTTGGAGAATGGAGTTATTTATGAATCAACTACTAAAAAAAATGGCATTTTTACATCTAGTGTAAAAACGCTTGATGGATTTGACAATATCGTATTAGCAATGGGAGTCGCATCATATAGTCCATTATACAATGAAATAAAAAATTTAGTTGGTGAAATTCATGTAGTTGGAGATGCTTTAAAAATAGGAAAGGCAATTTCAGCAATTTCAAATGCTGCAGAATGCGCAATTTTGATATAAACATTCATTCATCTTCTATTGTTTTGCAAAATGATTTAAAATAAAGACTTAATTATTTACTACTCAAAAACAAGGTGAAAAGCAAGGAATCCACATCGCTTTTCAAAATACAGGAGCTGTAATGGAAAAAAGAGAGAAAGTTATCTTTAATAAGTGTTATACAATTCTAAGTAAAAATTTCAGTGATTATCAAACTGATGCTATATACTTAGATTCTTTGGTGAATTATGATACCCTTAAAAAAGATTGTTTATTGGAAATGTATAAAAATAATAATAGTAATTTTAATTTTAATATAATTATGATCGTGATGGCACTATACCAATCACTTTTACAAAATGCAATATCATGGGAAACATCAAAAAAAATTATATTAGAAATATTGACAAAAAGCTGTAACATATATTTAAAAACGAAAAAATGGCTTTACGGTAATATATATTTTGATCTTTTGGAAAAGAACAACTGTATTGTTCTGGCCCCTATTTTTAACAGGAGAGATTATGAACTTCATTGGTTTTTATAAATGAACAGAGTGCTGGTTGGTGAAAGAGGCATTAAGATGTTAGGTATGGCTTCAAGACAAGACTGATACAAAAATATCTGGAGTTATTCGACGATTAGTTTATCAATGGCATTCGAGTTTTTTGGGACTTAGTCAATATCAATCATTATAATGTGCATTCCTTTGCAGATAAGATGTTGAAATTACTGAGATAATACTCCGATTTGAAGTTTAATTTAGATCAATATTTAATATGCTTGATTGAGGTAGCTAATTTATTTGAAATTTAAGATTCGATAATGCTACCATTCACAATTTGAATATTTCACACCAATGATCTAACGATATTCAATTGGATACCGGCAGTACACGCATTGATACCGACAACGATTCACAAATCAATACTGGCTATTCATGGAATGATTACGCTGCAATATAATGTATATCAGGAAATAAATATTCCTTAATATATTAAAAGGAGGACATGAATATGTCCAGAAAAATCGCAGTAAAGCTCATTATGGAATTACGCGCCAATGGACTTTCGCAATCATCAATCGCACGCAGTAGACACATGTCGAAAACTTCTGTTAATGAAGTTTTCCGTATTGCTGAAGAACAGCATCTTTCTTATGATGATATCAAAGACCAGTCTTTAGGCGAAGTCTATCATCTTTTCTTTCCCCATAAACATGCTGAAGAAAGCGTTTATACGTTACCGGATTATGACTTTGTTCACAATGAGTTGACCAAAGTAGGCGTCACCCTCAAAATTCTTTGGCAAGAGTATCGGGATAAATGCACTGCAACGTCACATCCTGGCGTTGGTTATACTAAATTTTGCAATGGCTATTGTGATGAAGTGGCGCGTAAAAAGCTAACCAATCATCTGACACATAAGCCGGGTGTGATCGTTGAAGTTGATTAGAGTGGTAAAACCCAAAAGCTGATTGATCAGGTGACCGGTGATGAGATAAAAGTTTATCTTTTTGTTGGCACCTTGCCTTGCAGCCAGTACACCTATGTTGAACCGTGTTTAGATATGAAACAAAATACCTGGTTCAATTGTCATGTGCACATGTATGAATACTTTGGTGGGTCAACGGTTCGTACGGTTTGTGATAATCTCAAAAGGGGTGTTATTTCTCATCCAAAGGAAGGTGAGATCATTCGCACTGATGCCTATGAAGCTTTAGGGGATCATTATTGTACGGCTATTATGCCCGCTCCGGTAAGAAAACCAAAAGCAAAGACTTCGGTTAAAGGAAGCGTTGGTAAAATCGCCACAGCGGTGATTGCCAAACTTAGAAACAATGTCTATTACACCCTTGCTGATTTAAAAGTCGATGTTTTGACAGCTCTAAAAGTGTTTAATGACCGGCCTTTCCAGAAACGGCAAGGCAGTCGTACTGAAATCTACGATACCATAGAGCGCTCCTGTCTGAAACCATTACCGGTCCATCCCTATGAGGCGGTTACCTGGTTTTACAATAATAACATCTATTCCGATTGTCATATCGTTTTTGAAAAGAATCATTACTCCTGTCCTTATCAGTTTGCGGGTAAAATGGCCGATTTACGTGTCGGTGATTCGTTCATCGAGATTTATTGTCACTGTGAACGGATTGCCAGTCATCATTGTTTCCCGTACTATGCCATTGATCAATGGTCAACCCACGATGAAGATTTGCCTGAAAGTTTTAAACAGGCGGAATGGAATCAGGAACGTTTTATTAAAGAAGCCCAGGCAATGGGTGATTCCACTTTGATGGTGATTCAGCGGATTTTTGAGAATACCCGGCTCCCGGAAAGAGCTTTTGATCCGTCGAAGTCGGTACTGAAACTTGGCAAAAAATATACGTCGGTACGTCTTGAAAATGCCTGTGAAATGGCACTTAAAACGCATCGTTCTCCGAGATACAAGCATCTCAAGCCGATATTGGCCGCGGGCGAAGATATCCTTTATGCCAATGACCGGGATGCCACTCATAAAGCTGAAATAGCCAGTACCACCGGTTTTATCCGCGGGGCATCTTACTATGGCGGTTACAACAATGATTAATGACGAAACCCGACGCAAACTCCGCGAAATTCAACTGGAGGAAATGATTCAGGTGATTGACAGACAGGCAAAAGATACTATTTATGCCACCCTGTCTTTTGACGAGCGCATGAAAATGATCGTTGATTATGTTTATCAGGAAAAGCACAATAAGCGCGTCGTCAGCCTCATAAAACGGGCCCGATTTAGAATTCCAAATGTCGCCATTCAGGATGTTTTCTTTGCCGAGCGACATCTTGACAAAGATCTGATTCTGGAAATTGCTTCCGGTACTTTTATCAGCAATAATCAGAATCTCGTTATTTGCGGGTTCACTGGCTCGGGGAAGTCGTATCTGGCTTGTTCCATTGGAAAAGAAGCCTGTAAACAGGGCATTCGCACACGGTATATTCGCTTGCCGGACCTTCTGATGGAATACAGCGAAGCAAAGATCCAGCCGAATGGGCAAAGCAGGGAACTCAAAAAATATTCGAACTACCCCTTATTGATCCTTGATGAATGGTTAATTACGGATCTTTCTGATGATGAACTCCATTTTCTGTATAATTGGTCGAACGCCGTTATGACAACGGTGCTACTATTTTCTGCACGCAGTATAAGATCGAGGAGTGGCATGCTCGTCTCGGTGGTGGTGTTCTGGCTTATTCGTATTATTCTATTATGGATCGCATTATACATGATGCTCACATTGTCAGCTCTGGCAGTATAAATATGCGTGATTTTGTATTGAATCTATAATGAACCCATTTTAGGAAATACCGGTATCATTTTGTGAACCAATGGTATCATTTCAAGTACTGCCAGTATCATTAGTGTGTACTGGCGGTACTCTTAGCGTGAAATAATCAGGCTTGGCAATTGGTGTTTTTTTTGAGGGAAGAAAAGAACTTTTAAATGATCCTAAAAAAAAGTCTAGGATTGGATATAAATAAAATAAATTTGAATAATTGGATCGAGAAAACGAATGAATTTCTTGTGAACCGCATAGTAAAGAGGTTTAGCGCTTATACATGTCGATAATAATTATCACTTTGAAGTGGTTCGACCCACCGTCACTAAAAAAGTGACATTATTTTAATGTAAATCATATGAATTCACCGAATAATACGATAATTTCTTAAGTGATTCTTAATTAGAATCGACCTTTTGCCTTGATTAATGTCGTGCATATGGGAGTGTCAAGGCACACCATGTTTCCACATATTAGAGCCGTTTAGGCTCGTTTTTGTTTGAAAAATAGCATGCGTATGCACAACAAATTTAATGAAATTTCAAGTATTCAATCTAAAAAGGGTGCTTTTTTTATTTTTTGAAAAGATATTTGTCCTAAAAAAATTGGATTTTCATTATTTCTGTTGGCTTTTCCAAAGTGCCAGCTGATGATTAAGTGGACGTGCTAAATATACCGGTTATAGGGACCATGGTGTCCGGAATGGAAATCATTTATGGGCTAATTCATGTTTGACGCTATCTAAACCATAAACTTCCTGCATGGATTTGCTATTTTCTTTATTTGTTTATCGGTTTACTATGGTATAGGAATCATGGACAATCCGATCAAGTATTGCATCAGCAATTAGTGTCTTGGTATACTTTTTTCCAGCTGCAGGAGCAAACTGAGAACAAAAATTAATGAATGCTGTTTTCTTTCTATAGTTACCTTTTTCCCTTGCGGTTTGGGACTGGACTTTTATGATATCATTCCACTAGTAGCATTTGAAAAACTGGTAATAAATTAACTAAACTTGATGTCTATTTATTTTGCCATCTATTGATTGGCAGTCTAATCAGTCAAAAAAACATCCGCACCTCATTTTCAATAATAAAGATTCCTTTAGCTAATAATACAAGATCAGTTCAAGATGAAGCCTGACCATCTGTTGTTCGAATTATTTTTCGTAGTTGTGCATCTGGGTATCTCTTTTATTCACAGATATTCTATCTATAAGGTATGGCTGTTACAATCTTGTTTGACCAGCTCAACAGGCACCTTTATGAATAGCTTCGGTTCCGGCTTCAATAGCAGTTTCATAATATTGAATTTTATGATTAATGGTATTCATATGATTTTTAAGTTCATTTATTTTTTCTAAAATGACATCTTTTTGTTTAATAAAAACATCCAATCGATTATTCAGGCTTGCATCACCTTCCGTGCACCAGTCCATATAGGTTTTTATATCTTTGATGGACATACCCGTATTTTTCAGGCAATTGATAAGAGAGAGACTTTCAAAATCTTTATCTTTAAAAACTCTGTTTCCAGAATTGTTGCGCTCAATAAAAGGAAGTAGGCCCTCTTTATCGTAATAGCGTAATGTATGGGTAGTGAGATTGGCTTTAGCGGCAGCTTGTGCAATGGTGTAGATCATTATTTTTACCCTTTCCAAATATAATAGATACTAATAAAAAAAAATTGATTATCAGTATCTATTATAATATAAATTAGAGTTGGATCGAAGTCAAGAGTGTTTAAGAAAAAAATTAAAAATAACTATTGACTTCGTGCAACTTTAAGTAATATAATCATATCATCAAATGGCTGTTTATCGATTAGCTGAAAGGAGATGCAAATAAAAAAAAGTATTGTTAGAAAACGGATGTCTACATAAAGAAGGATGTATCTATACAGCCTTATCAGGAGTGGCAGGTTCATTTAGAAATGGAGGGCATTGAAATACAGATATACCATATTGGTGTTAAACCAGTACTTTGATACAGTGCATAATGGATAAAGTTTCTTGACAATCCGAAGCTTGAAAGAGATTCGATAATATTACTTGTTAAAACAAAATTCATATCTTGAATAAGAAGAAAAACCATAATTAAGAAGAAAATGTATTTTAGTGAAAGCGTTGGCAAGAAAAATTGCTAAGTGCGGCAATATATAAATTATGAAAGAAAAATAAATGAAAGGGAGGCCTAATTAGAGCAAATGCAACAGTGTTCGAGCATAATTGACTAGGTATTTTTTAAAATAAAGGAGCAATAAAAATATGACATCTGTAAATCCAAGAATCCTAAAATTGATTGATGGTTTATATTCAGTGACCCCCGAAATTGAATCGGAAAGAGCTGTATTAATTACACAGTCCTTTAAAGAAACCGAAGCAATGCCGATGATTATTCGCCGGGCCAAAGCATTAGAAAAAATTCTAAATGAAATGACCATTGTGATTCGCGATGAGGAATTAATCGTTGGTAATTTAACGACTAAACCTCGTGGTACCCAGATTTTTCCTGAGTTTTCTAACAAGTGGCTGATCAGTGAATTTGATACCGTGGCTAAACGAAAAGGTGATGTGTTCCTGATCTCGGATAAAACAAAGGATGATCTTGGCAAAGCATTTAAATATTGGGATGGTCGCACGGTCAATGAGTTAGCCGAACAATACATGTTTCCTGAAACCAGAGAAGCCATTGCCGCCGGAATATTTACGGTTGGTAATTACTTTTTTAATGGCGTTGGGCATATCGGTGTCGATTACGCTAAGGTAATGAAAGTTGGTTTTAAAGGGATTATTGCCGAAGCTGAAGCAGAAATAGCAAATGCTGATACTGCTTTGCCGGATTACATTAAGAAAAAACATTTTCTGGATGCCGTGATCATTTCCGCAAATGCTGCCATTAATTATGCCCATCGTTTTGCTGCTCTGGCAAGAGATCTGAGCAGTCAGGAAAAAGATCCTCGCAGACAAAACGAACTTCTGGAAATAGCTAAAATGTGCGAACAGGTTCCAGAAAATCCAGCGAATTCCTTTTACGAAGCCTTGCAGACTTTCTGGTTTGTCCAGGCAATCACGCAAATAGAATCCAACGGACATTCCATTTCACCGATGCGTTTTGATCAGTATATGTATCCCTATTATAAACAGGACGTAAGCAATGGAAATATTACTGATGAAAAAGCTCAGGAACTGTTGGATTGCCTGTGGGTTAAATTCAACGATATTAATAAGATTCGTGATGAAGGATCCACCAAGGCTTTTGGCGGTTACCCAATGTTCCAGAATCTCATTATCGGCGGTCAGACCCCAGACGGACTGGATGCTACTAATGAACTTTCTTTTATGAGTCTCGTGGCTACCGCACACACAAAATTACCACAGCCTTCGCTTTCTTTTCGGGTATGGAACAAAACACCGGAAGAGCTCTTATTAAAAGCCTGTGAAATCAGTCAATTAGGACTGGGAATGCCTGCTTTTTACAGTGATGAGGTTGTCATTCCTTCTTTAGTCAGCCGTGGCGTTACATTAAGTGATGCCCGTGATTACG
>NZ_CAKMJU010000012.1:0-24777 GCF_927416815.1 uncultured Acetobacterium sp.
CAGCCCGTAAAATGGTTAACATGGGCTTTACCGTCTTGGCGATGAATGCCGGCCTCGATAGTGCCATTCTTGACCCCACCAATGGCGATCTGATGGGGATCATCTTCGCCACGGAAGCGTTACTTGGCGAAGACGACTACTGCATGGAGTATATCGGCGCCTACCGCGAAGGAATCTTTGGTCAGAAAAAATAGTCACTATGATTCAGCGGACACACTTTTAATAAGAAACAAATCCGGTCAGCTGATCACACAATCAGCTGCCTGGTTATTGACTACCATTTACAAATAAATTACTACTGAATAGGAGAAAAAAAGATGTCAAAAATTCAAGAAGTTAAAGCAAAAGTAGAAATTGGTAAAACCAAACTGATTCCCGGACTGGTTCAGGAAGCCCTCGATGAAGGCAATGCCCCTGGCGAAATTCTGCAGGCGATGGTTGATTCAATGAGCGTCGTTGGCGAAAAATTCTCAGCCGGCGAAATCTTTGTGCCCGAAATGTTAATTGCTGCTAAAGCGATGTCAAAAGGCGTTGATGTGTTACGTCCGCTATTGGCTGGTGACAACTCCGCTTCTCTCGGAACCTGTGTCATTGGAACCGTTGCCGGAGATTTGCATGATATCGGTAAAAACCTGGTTTCGATGATGATCGAAAGTGCCGGCTTCACGATCGTTGATCTGGGTGTTGATGTGCCCGCCGAAGGCTTTGTCAACGCCATCAAAGAAAACGAAAACGTTACCCTGGTAGCCTGTTCTGGTCTATTGACGACCACCATGCCAGCCCTGAAAGAAGCCGTAGAAACCATCAAAGCCAGCGGCCTGGATGTTAAGGTTATTGTTGGTGGCGCACCGGTGACACCAGAATATGCCGCTGAAATCGGTGCTGACGGATTTGCTCCCGATGCGGGTAGTGCTGCGGTGAAGGCTAAAGAATTAGTTGCCTAAGTAATTCTAAGAAATGCCTTGCCGACTGCCATTAAATACCTAATATGATATTTTACTAAAAGGATTATAAAAAAAAGAAAACGCGTCTGACGTTTTCTTTTTTTATTGCTTATATTTTTTGATATTCCGAGTCATCTTTTGCCAGGGTTTTGCTATCACGATCACCCGCTAAAATTCAATCACAAATGCCTTGGTGTAAGCGTTGATGTTGTCATTAATATCATAATTTTTTTCAGTATTCATTTGCTGATTGACTGCTGTTGTGATAAATAATCTACCCTGATGTTTTTCAACAATTTTTTTGGCGATTGCCAGCCCCAATCCGCTGCCATCCTTAGAACTTCGGGATTCATCGGCACAGATAAACGGCTCAAATATCATCGCTTCAAGCTCTGGTGCTATTTGCTCACCATTATCAGCCACAATAATCTTTATTTTTTGTACACTTGCGATGATTTTTATTAATATTTTCGCACCTTGTTTATTATGCTGATACCCATTAAGTAGAATATTATTAAAAGCTCTTAAAAACTCCCGCTGATCAATTTCACGAATAATCGGCGCTTCAGGAATATCAACTGTAAGCTTGATCGCTTTTTCCTCGAAAAGCTGATAATTCATCGCAATCGCTTCGCGCAACAACCTGCAAATATCAATTTTTTCCAGCTGCATCCGATACTCGTCAGTGCTCAGTTTCGTATATTCAAACAGTAAATCGAGAAGCTCATTGGCTTTTTTAGTCTTGTTATAAATGATCGTCAAAGCCTCTGCCTTATTCTCTTCACTGATCTTACCTTCGTTTAGCGCTTGGGAAAATCCCAGGATTGAGGTCATCGGGGTCTTCAGATCATGGACAATATTAGCATAGAGGATATTACGTTCGTTCACCTGACGATTGGTTTCGGCCATGATTTTCTTATTTATGACCAGGGTATAGGCACGGCTAAACAGCCAGAAACACAAGATGCTGACCAAAAGCCAGAGCAGCAACACCAATCCGGCCACGGCTTCGTCGGTTACTCCCGCCATGATCACGTCAAGCCCATCACTGATCAGTGATTCTGAAATGGATACCAGCAAAGCAAAAATGATAAAATAGCGGGTAATACTTTTTCTTAATCGTTCCATCTATTTCTCCAATCGATAACCCAAACCACGGATGGTGCTAATATTTTCAGCGCCAATCTTATCCCGTAGTTTGCTGATTGCCACCCGAATGGTATTATCATCAACGGCGTAAGCTTCTTCCCAGCCCGCTTCATAAAGCTGCTCTTTAGTAAATACCCGGCCGGGATGCGCCATCAATAAACACATCAGCTTGAGTTCAACCGCAGTGAGACTAATGGCCTGGTTTTCCTTGTACAGGATACACTCAGCCGGATTCAAGATCAGCTCCCGCACTGTCAGCTTGTCCTTTGCATGGCTTAAACTGCGGCTGCCGTGGTTCTCTCTGAATCTGGCCCGAACTCTGGCCGCAACCTCCAGCGGATCAAATGGCTTCGTAATATAATCGTCAGCACCAAGGTCGAGGCCCAGAATTTTATCGGCACTTTCAATCTTTGCTGAAATAATCATCACTGGGATATGCCATTCTTTGCGGATCTTTTTTGTCAGTTCAAAGCCATTAATGCGTGGCATCATAATATCCAGCAAGGCTAGATCAATGACATTATTATTGAGAATCTGAATCGCCATCTCACCATCATAGGCTTCAAAAATTGTTGCCTCATCTGTTTCCAGGTATAAACGCAACAGTTTCACAATGTCTTTTTCATCATCTGCTATTAAAATATTTTTCATCACGATTCTCCACCTTTTTTTGTTTTTCAATGCTTTTTTTATGCTGACCCGTTTTTAACATGACCAGAAATTATAAAACTGCCAGTACCATATATTGATCGACATGATCAGCCCCATCGTTTCAACAATAACGGCATTGCGGGTTATTTTTGCCACGCCCGGAAAATTTCTGCCCTGCTTTATCATTATGCCTAAATTAATAACCGGAAGCAATGATAAAATTCCCAGCAACAGACATTTCCAGGTACTGCTTTTCAAGGTCACACTTCCTCCATCGAGAGGCATCAAGACGAGATAGTAGATTAATAGCCCCGCCATTAGAATTGCCAGCAGCATCACCATTTCAAATCGATTAGCGCGCTTACACTGACTTTCCTCAGTCGAGCTTTTTCGTATTTTAGAAACTAACCATCGAATTGACATCATCATTAAAAATATTACCGCCAGCAACCAGGCCAGCACCAACAAAAGCAATAACATAATTTTTAGGCTAAAGGTAACCGTGTTCTCTTTTTTGATATCCTGGGACATCATCTCAAAGCCGATCCTTCCGTTCTCAGTTTCAGTGCGAACCATGAGGTATTCCCAGCCATTTTCATTGTTCATCCGGTACATCTGATCACTAATCTGGGTCAGGGTGCCCTGGCCGATGGCCGGTTTAAAAACCGTCGGGTCTGCTGTTTTTACGAGTGGCAGCAGTGCCCCAATATACTTATAGACCCGCGGGAAGCCTTTTTCATAGCTTCGCATCGAAGTATAGATACCGCCTATATCGGGGCTTTTGGTAATCCCCCCTGACTGCTTTTGATATTCACCAAATACCAGTGATAAGAGTCCATAATTAAACGCCGTCTCAGCCACTTCATTGGTCATCACGACAACCCCGACCCCAGAGATTGGATCAAAATACAAGGAGGCGGTACACCCAGCGGTGTTGCCACTATGGCCGATAATATCCACCTGATACTGCAGCGACCATAAACCATGGGCATTGCGTTTAAGCTCTGAGTCGCCATAATACGATGTTGCTTCAAGCATCCGCTTTAAGGTGTCCTGCTCTTTAAAAAAAGGACTCTGTCCGGCACCGGGAACAAAGGCTTTGGCAAATGTTATAAAATCCTCAAGCGTTCCAGTCGCAGCACCACTTGGATACAATAAGATATAGGCAATTGACTTCCCTAAATCCTGATACTGATTTTCATAGATACTGTAGCAATTGAGCTTTTCACGCTGTTCTTTGACCCATAAATTATCTGAATAGTCCGGTGCAATTGAGGTATTTCGGATTTCCAGTGGTGCAAAAATGTGATTGTGGACATAGTCTTTAAAGTCTTCCCCACTGATGCTCTCAACCAGATAAGCCGCCAGCGCTGTTCCCCAGTTCGAATAGGCACAAACACTTCCTGGTTGATAGATTTGCGGCGGCTCACTTTGCACCAGGGCTTTTTCCAGGCTGACCAGTTTAGCCGTCTCGGTCGTCTCTATATCATAGGTCGTTTCCTGGAATCCGGCCGTATGATTCATCAAGTGGGTCATCGTGATTGGTGTGTCATCGGAAAGCTTTGTCAGAAAACCCGCCGGCAGATAGTTGCAGATATCGGCTTCTAAATCGATTAAGCCCTGTTCTTCGAGCTGCATCACACTAACCCAAACCAACAGCTTGGATACTGACCCCCATTCATAGACGGTATTGTGATCGGCCGGGATTGCCAAATCGATATCTGCATAACCTTGATTGACTGCATAGAGTGTGTTTTGATGATCAAATACGGCTAGTGAAACAGCAGCCATACCGCTGCTACGCTGATTAATGAATGCCGTGATCTGATCTTGTAACTCACCATACCCGATACCTGAAGGTACCCTGTTGCTACTCTCATTGATTTCTATTGCACTTGCAGAACTTGGCCATAAAAAACACCCGATTAATACGACCAGCATAAAAAAACAAAGCCGCTGCGCCTTCTTCATAAAAACCTCCTCGATGATTCTTTGTTGATTCTTTTATTAATCATAGCGGAGTATTGTTTCACTTATTCATTGACAACATTAAGTGAATATTAATTTGACGCAAAATTTGATAATTAATTTAAGCACGCCCTGCAAACGGTGGTCAAGCCGTTATCTTATAGCCAGCTTAAATCGTTCCGACCGACAAAATAAAACGTAGAAACCATCAAAGCCAGCGGCCTGGATGTTAAGGTTATTGTTGGTGGCGCACCGGTGACACCAGAATATGCTGCTGAAATCGGTGCTGACGGATTTGCTCCGGATGCGGGTAGTGCTGCGGTGAAGGCTAAAGATTTAGTTGCCTAGTCGCTAAACAAATATCAACTAGCCCCTTAATTTAATCATAAAAAAAGAGAAACCTGCAGGTCTCTCTTTTTTTATGATTAAAATGTTGTTACCAATATATCTTGTTTTAGACCAGTCCTACCAGTTTTCCGGCAATCGGCTACCACAATGTAGCTAGACCCACAAAAGCGATTTATAAGCCAGATTGCAACTTTAGGCATATCAGTCATCTTGTAATAGCCGGCAGTATCGCGATTCATCTAAAGAAACAAATAAGAAGCCGATCAATTGATTGAATATGGCTTCTTATTTATTATTCAATTATTTTTATGTCATCTTTTCTTTATGCTTACTATTCTGTTATTTTATTTCTGGCATTAATTTCAGTCTGATATTGTGTCACTTTTTCTTTGGTTAGACGGTATCCAAAAGTTAACAGAACCGCACCGGCAAGAACCGTACAACCTGGGATTGTACAGAATAAAGTCGTAATACCAGCTTTTAATTCCGGTGTGGCAGTAGCCGGATCCATTTTTGCAACGAAGCCTACCGAAGCCAGCATTGCCGGTATGATTAAACCTTTGATGAAGATAGCCAGTTTCAATGGTAAATTCGATAATCCCATAACCCAACTTGATGCTGCTTTTCCTGTTTTCCATTCACTGTAAATCGATGCATCACCGTATAAAGCAACCATCAATGCGTAAAGGAATCCTAGGAAGAATTGAGCACATGAAAGGACGATTAAGACAAGCATGATATTACCAACAACGAATTGACAACCGATTAAGAATACCCCGAGACCGTAGCAGCCAATCAGTGCCGCAGTTCGTGTTGACAATTTTGCTGCAATATACTTACTTAAATATGAACCAATTACTGCCATAATATTGGCAACCAACAAGTATACACTAAACATTGCAACATCGTTTGCGACATAAGTAAAGAAGTATACTGCCGAACCGGCACAGACAAAGTTAACGGTCCAACGTGCAACATCTGCCAAAAGTAACACTAACAAATGTGGGTTCTGAACCAATGATCTGGCCATATCGCCAATGGATATTTTTTCTTTTTTTGCAGTATTCGCATTTGCAGCAGCATTTTCATAGGTTACTTCATATCCACTTGTCAGTTTGAAGTGAATGAAATAGCCTAACCAGTAAACACATGCCATTGCGAATGCCGAAATAGTGAATCCTAATACGGGGTTTTTGACTAATTCACCAACCCATAAAATAGTGGCTAAACCCATTGCGGAGAAAATAATTTTCCCAACATTTGCATAAGCGCCACGTGTGGCGGATAATTGGGTTCGGTCTTCTGGTGTTGTCGAGATTGTTGGAATTAGTGCTATATTAGCAACGTATGAAAAGTTCCAAGCCACATGTGAAGTAATGAAAGCGACACAAATGATGATCATTGGGACGATTCCAGTGCCAATAACTGTAAACATCATCGTATAGAGAACCACGACAATTGGTGGTATTACCAACAAATACGATCTGTATTTTCCCCATTTCATTGGTTTAAGCGCATCAATAAATCCACCATAAAAAGGTGACAATACCATATCTACTGTACTTGTTAAGGTCATAATTATTGCAGTTGTACCCAAATCAAATTTTGCAATGTTTGTTAAGAAATATGCAAAATAAAAAACTTCGACATTCGACATCAGAGTAAAACCAAGATCTCCAATACCAAAGAATTTTTTAAGCCCTGAACTTAAGGGTTTTTTTTCCATAAAAGAGCCTCCTCAAATTTTTTAAATGATCGAACAAAGTAAAATTTCCGGATATTTACCTTTGTCATTTTTTCTTTCAGTAATATTACTAAGACTTACTAAATAGTAACCCTTTACATCGCATTTGTCAAGCTTTTATTAATAATTTATCATGTTTTTACTGTTTTTTTAGTAAATTACCCGTTCCTTATTTTTTATTTCAATCTTTTTCGGTTTTTCCTTGTTAAATCTCTCACTTAATGCTAAAATTGCTATGCTACATTGCTTTTAAGGAGATTATTTATGCGAAAAATGACTAAGGGTGAGTTGACCAAAGAGCGTATCTACACGAGTGCTAAAGAACTTTTTTATCATCAGGGCTATAATGCCACCACGATTCAGCAAATTGCTGATCATTCTGATACCACCTTAGGTTCGATGACCTATCATTTTGCAACAAAGGATACCTTCATTGCGAGAATTTTTGATGACTATCTCAGTGCCATTAATGATTCACTCAAAGAAAAACTGATTGGATATAAGCCCATTAATGCTTTTGAAAAACATTTCTATCTCACCATGGTCTGGTATCATTACCTACTGAGTGACCCCCACGTCAATAATTTTTATTATGAGATTTCAAAAAATGACTCGCTTTATCCATTTCTGCACGGAAAAATGAGTGTCATCTATCATGATTTTGTCAAAGATTACAATCTGCGGATCCGTCCAATTGAATTTGATGCTCTGCTGATCGCCGATTTTGGCGCCCGTCGTGAGCTCACCCGGGCGTTCTGTGAAGCTCGGATAAAAATGCCGGTAGAAGATTTTTCAATCCTGATTATCTCAAATACGGCTCGTTGTTGGGGAATTCCGCTTAAATCGATCTATCGCGTCAGCTACGAGGCGCTGCTTTTCTTTCGCGAGCATGATTTTTCGGAAATTAAATTATTGATCTAAATTACGGGTCTAAAAAAGGTCTATTCAGAAATATCCTGAATAGACCTTTGCTTTTTTGATGGCATTTTACTACCTTGCTTTAAAGGTAATGATCACCCCTTCGGTAACGCTGTTTGCCCAGCTGCCGTCGCTGGAGAAAACGATATGTTGACCTTGAATGATCGGTACCATTGAAACCATCTCATAGCCTTGCTGGTCATGTGCGTTACAGACCGCCTCAATTTTCTCAGCTAATTCTTCGGCTTTACATTTTCTAAAACCTTTATTATAGTCATTTCCGACCGACTCAACCATATCATCAATGGCCACGCTAAGATATTTTTTCATTTATTTCTCCCTCAAACAATTTATCGTTTTATTGTATCATAATTGTTAAATAACTTCGAACATAGTTTTTAATCCGAATCATTTTTGCAATTAAAAAACCGCCTCTACTTAGAGAGGCGGCAAAAATTGATCGACTATTTGTATTTACCTGATACTATCGAACTGATCAAACAGCATCGCTCAAATCGTGATTTATGTTTTTATTTAATTATTTTGCTTGGCAAAATAATTAATCGGCCAAAATTTTGGCTACGACACCAGAACCAACGGTACGTCCGCCTTCACGAATCGCGAAACGTAAACCTTCTTCGATCGCAATTGGGGTGATCAAAGTGATTTCCATTTGGACGTTATCGCCAGGCATTACCATTTCTACGCCTTCTGGTAATTTGATGATACCAGTTACATCGGTTGTTCTGAAGTAGAACTGTGGTCGGTATCCGTCGAAGAATGGGGTATGACGTCCGCCTTCTTCTTTGGTTAAGACGTATACTTCTGACATGTAATGGGTATGTGGTTTAATGGAACCGGGCTTAGCCAGTACCTGACCACGTTCGATTTGAGTCCGGTCAACACCACGCAGTAATGCGCCAACGTTGTCGCCTGATCGACCTTCGTCGAGTAATTTACGGAACATTTCGATTCCGGTACAAACGGTTTTACGTACATCGTGAATCCCAACAATTTCAACTTCCTCACCAACTTTAACAATCCCACGTTCAATACGTCCGGTTGCTACTGTTCCACGACCGGTGATTGAGAAGACATCTTCTACTGGCATCAGGAATGGTTTGTCGGTATCACGAACTGGATCTGGGATCCAGGTATCAACTGCAGTCATCAGTTCGACAATCTTGTCGCCCCATGGACCGTCTGGTTCTTCAAGACCTTTTAAGGCAGATCCGGGAATGATTGGGGTATCGTCACCTGGGAAATCATATTCGTCAAGTAGTTCACGCACTTCCATTTCAACCAGTTCTAATAATTCTTCGTCATCAACCATATCAACTTTGTTTAAGAATACCACGATATATGGTACCCCTACCTGACGGCTTAACAGGATATGTTCACGCGTCTGTGGCATCGGACCATCAGCAGCACTAACAACTAAAATCGCACCGTCCATCTGAGCAGCACCGGTGATCATGTTCTTAACATAATCGGCATGACCCGGGCAGTCAACGTGAGCATAGTGACGTGCTTCTGTTTCATATTCAACGTGAGCAGTTGAGATGGTGATCCCACGTTCTCTTTCTTCTGGGGCTTTATCGATGTTTTCGAAGGCGACAGCTTGACCGGTTCCGAATCGTTTATTCAGTACAGATGTGATCGCCGCTGTTAATGTAGTTTTACCATGATCGACGTGACCAATTGTTCCAACATTTACGTGGGGCTTATTTCTTTCAAATTTTGACTTTGCCATTGTATTCTCCTTACAAATATAAAAATTATCATTTCGCTACTATGTCAAATTTAATTTATGATATAAAAATGGAGCCCTCATCCGGATTTGAACCGGAGACCCCCACCTTACCATGGTGGTGCTCTACCTACTGAGCTATGAGGGCTTATAATAAAATGGTGGGAGAAGATGGATTCGAACCATCGTAGACGTTGTCAACGGATTTACAGTCCGCCCCCTTTAGCCACTCGGGCATTCTCCCACGTGCTTATTAATTCAGCTTCTCTATAATAGTTTGTTTTTGCTTTTTTGTCAACTGTTTTTTTTATATTTTTTTGCCAATTTTTTTCCGAATCCGTTGTAGGGCATTGTCCACCGATTTATTGCTGCATTCCAAAACCCCAGAAATCTCGTAATAGGAGGCTCCCTGAATATAGTAGGCGAGGACTTTTTTTTCAAAGCTGGACAATTCCCGTTTAACATCAATCATCAATTGTTCCAATTCTTCTGCTTTGATTAATTCCACCCCCGGCTCCACGCTTTTTTTCGCGGCCAGCCGATCAATAATGATATGCTGAGGTTCTTCTTCTGATACCGCCGCATAAATTGACACCGAATTATTCAGCGGCATATGTTTCTGGCGGTTAGCTGAACTGATGGCGGTTTGGATTTGACGCTCAATACAGAGATTGGCAAAGGTTGAAAACTGCGCTTCCCGGTCGGGGCGAAAATTCCAAATGGCTTTTAGTAAACCGATCATCCCCTCCTGAATCAGGTCTTCATTATCTCCGCCGACCAGATAATAGGAGCGCGCCCGGATCAGCACATTTTTTCGATACTTCTCCAGCAAGAATTCTTCGGCAGCCTTGTCACCTTGCTGGGCTATTTTCACAATTTCTGTTTCTGATTGTTGATCCTTGCCAGTCTTTATCATTTTTCCCTCGCATTATTCCTTAACGCGCATTTTGTTAAATTGATCCAGAGTATCCGCATCCATAAAATCACTAAGCTTAAGCCCTTGTTTTTGACCATTTTTCTTCTTATCATCACGAAATTTTTTCAACACTGCATCCATATCCTGGATCAGCTCGCGCACTGGAACCCGTTCCGCCCCGCTGGCCATCACCATCTGTTGCAAGGTAAAATCCGACGTCACCACCCTGACGTTGTAGGCCTTTGGCAGACTATAAACCAGTTTTTCAATATAGCTATCGGCGGTTTTGTTTTTCTTGGTAAAAACCACCTTGATTCGCCCCACCATCTCCTCGCGTTTTTCCAGAGATTGCTGCAAGTAGGCATCGAAAACAAGGATGGTTTCCCATCCTTTGAATCCGCTATAGCCATTTAAATCATTAATCAGCTTTATCCGCGCCTCTTCTAACTCTATTTCTGAAAGACGCTTTAAATCCTCTGAACCATGGATGACATTATAGCCATCCACAATTAATATGGTTTTCATTGAAAGCGATGCTTGGCGGCCTCTGCAAAAATAATCGCTGCGGCGGCTGATGCATTAAAGGATTCGATCTCACCATGAATTGGAATCGATACCGAAAAATCACATTGTTTCTTAACTTTTTCGCTGATTCCAGTGCCCTCATTACCGATAACAATGGCAAGCGAGCCTTTATAATCGGCTTTATAATAAGGATTGCCCTTCATATCGGTAGACATGATCCAAAACCCTTTTTTCTTGAGTTCATCAATGGTCTGGCTGAGATTGGTGACCTTGACAATCGGGGTATGGGATACTGCCCCGGATGAAGCTTTGACCGAAACGGCTGTTAAAGAAGCCGAACGTCGATTAGGAATAATCACTCCATCGGCACCGCAAATATTGGCACTCCTTATAATCGCCCCCAGATTATGGGGATCGGTGAGATGATCTAAAATTACAATAAAGGGGTCTCGTCCCTTGGCCTTGGCATGATTTAGGATATCCTGAAGGTTACTGTAGGGGAATGGCGCCATCAGTGCGACAATGCCCTGATGAACCTGACCATCGGCCAGATACTCCAGTTTTGCCTTTTCGACTGAATGAATAATGATATTTTGCTTTTTGGCCAAATCAGTAATCTTTTTAAGGACGTGGTCGGTGTTGTCTTTTAAAATCAACAGCTTGTCAATTTCCTGACCAGAACGGAGCGCTTCCATGACCGGGTTTTTTCCGACAATTATAAATGTTTCTTCGGTAATGCCATCATCTTCGCGATTAAAACCATCATGTTTGCGGGGCGATTTCCGATCGTCAAAACGACGCGGTCCGCGATCCTCTTTAGGCCCTCGATTGTCAAATTTCCGGGGATTTTTGTCATCCTTGGTAGCACGTTCTTCATATTTATGACTGCTTTTGCCAGTCTTCGGTCCCCGTTCATCAGCATTTTTTGCTTTCTTGTCGCCTTTTGTAGAATATTTAGATTCGCTGCCTTTGGCTGCCTGATCATTTTGTTTCGCTCTTGGCTTATCACTGGTCTTACTGCTATTCGATCGACTATTTGATACTCGTTTCATTTTTTCACCTATTCTTTTATTTTTTTTCGATTTATTTCTTGATAAATCGATTCCGGCATGGTGTTGCTATATTATGTTGAATTAAAGCATGTTACAAATTAAACGGGGATTGCACAGTGTCCGGGCGTGGGTCTGCCCCTTTGGTCATCATGGATCACCGCCTGATAAAATATAATACAGTTTAAAACTATTATTCGTTTGGCTGAGTTGTATTGGTCGTGATTTCTGCATCTTCCTCTGGTTTTCGTTTGCGCGGTGGCAACGGCCCATAGTATTGGTAATAATGGGTCTTGATATCGCCATTATACAGTTTTCTGTTCTTGGTTGAAGCTTCGCCAAAGAATTTCTCAAACTTTTCATAACCCGTAATAATAAAATAGGACCAGTCCTCAAGACTTCGAAAGACCTTGCCCATATCGCGATACAGGCGCTGGATTTCTTTTTCTTCACCGATCCGCTCGCCATAAGGTGGGTTGGTGATAATCACCCCATATTTTTTCTTGGTGGAAATGGATTGGACCGCTAATTTTTGAAAAGCAACCAAATCTGCTACCCCGGCCAGTTCAGCATTGGTTCGTGCCTGTTTCAAGGCATCGGCATCACAGTCAGATCCCAACAGCAAAAATTCCTTGTCGTTGATGGCATCCCGGGCTTCTTGTCGGGCCTGTTCCCACAGCTCAGCCGGAATGGCATCCCAGGTTTCGGAAACAAAATCCCGCTTCAGACCTGGGGCAATATTTTTACCAATTAAGGCCGCTTCAATGACGATCGTTCCCGATCCGCACAGGGGATCCAGAAAAACCCGATCCGGCCGCCACCGCGATAGATAAACCAGGGCTGCTGAGATGGTTTCTTTGAGCGGCGCTTCATTGCCATATTGGCGGTAACCGCGCTTGTTAAGACCAGAGCCGCTGGTGTCGATGGAAAGGGTCACCTCGTCCTTAAGAATTTGGATATGAATGGGATACTTGCCACCATTCTCATCAAACCATTCGACATGGTATTTTGATTTCAGTCGTTCTACCACCGCTTTTTTGACAATTCGCTGTCCATCGGACTTACTAAAGAGGGTTGATTTGACGCTGGTTATTTTAGCCGCCGGAAATTCTCCATCAACGGGAATCCAGTCTTCCCAGGGTAAGGCCTTCGTTTTCTCAAACAATTCATCAAAGGTTTCGGCCTTAAATCGGCCAATCTCGAGCAGCACCCGATCGGCGCAGCGCAGCCACAGGTTTGAGCGGGGAATCGCTTCTAGTGTGCCGGCATAACGGATTTTTCCGTTCTCAACCTCCGTTACCTCGTACCCTAGTTTTTTTATTTCGTCCTTTACCACACTTTCGATTCCAAAAGCAACCGTGGCAATTAAATTTATTTTTTTCGGCATTCATTTTTCCTTTATCTTTATTTTTTGAT
Source organism: uncultured Acetobacterium sp. (assembly GCF_927416815.1). Classification (NCBI taxonomy): domain Bacteria; kingdom Bacillati; phylum Bacillota; class Clostridia; order Eubacteriales; family Eubacteriaceae; genus Acetobacterium; species uncultured Acetobacterium sp. The sequence goes on from NZ_CAKMJU010000012.1 coordinate 13,379, forward strand.
CGTTATTTTTGATCCTATTTTCAACTATCAATATTACATTATAGCATAAGATTTCAATTTAGTCTTAATAATTTGCATCACAACAAAAAAAATAAAAAACCGATATGACCATCGCACACCGGTTTTTTGTATGAAAATTTATTTTTCTAAAATTTCTTTATTTCTTCATCTCGGCCGAAGACCAGAAATCCTTGATATTGTCCCTTATCCCAGGCGGTAATCTGTTTGCCAAATTTTTTCTTCATCGCCACCAGATTAACTCGGTAGCCTTTGTCCCGCCAGCGGTCAGCTGCACCAATAACATCTACCATGCTATTGGTTTGCGGGTCGTAAAAGATAATTATTGCCGGCTCGATTTGTCGGGCATCTTTTTGTTCTTCCATCAGAATGGTAATGATCCGCTCAAAGCCAATCGAAAAACCAACTGCCGGTACCGAAACCTTGTTGTATTTCCCGATCATATTGTCATAACGGCCGCCGCCAGCAATCGAATAACCATAGGGGCCATAGCTGACTTCAAAGATCAGACCGGTATAATAGCCCATCCCACGGATCAGCGAAAAATCAAAAACAATTTTAAATTGATCCTTGGCGAGTATTTTGACGGTATTGATCAGCTCGGTTAATTCGCTAATTGCAGCGGTATCTTCGACCCACTGGGCTAAATTGTCCAGTTCGATACCCGTCACACAGGCCATCAGCGTATCGACTTGTTCCTGCTGGTGACCCTTTTCGATCAATTCACTGCTTACCCCAGCTGCTCCGATCTTGTCCATCTTATCCAGTGCAATACAGACTGTCCCGACCTGATCGGCCGCAAACCCGGCTTTTATAATGACTTCACTGAGTAGCTGGCGATGATTCACTTTAATGGTGAAGCCGGCAAATCCCATCGCCAGCAGCGCTTTGGCAGTGGTATCGATCAGCTCAATCTCGGCCGCAACGGTGGGATCACCGATAATATCGATATCACATTGTTTAAATGCCCGGAATCGTCCTTTCTGTGGTCGTTCTGCCCGAAAGACATTACCAATCTGAATGGCCTTAAAGGGGGTTTCCAGGACTTCCTGATTATTTGAATAAAAACGACTCAGCGGCAAGGTCAGATCGAATCGCAAGCCCATATCACAAAGATCTAAAACGCTGGCCTCCGGATTAAAGTTAAGCTTTTCGCCCCGTTTCAAAATGGTAAAAAGCATCTTTAAGTTCTCGCCCCCGTCACTGCCCAAAAGCAATTCCAGGTTTTCCATGACTGGGGTCTCAATCCGACTAAAGCCATGGGCGCGGTAAACTGCCAATATCTGTTGTTCCAGGCGATCCCGAATCTTTGCTTCCTCGGGCAAGATATCCCGGGTACCTCTTACTGGTTTTGAACTGATCATCTGGTCACCTTCTATACTAGATTAATTTGTTTAAATGCTTTTTTGCCCTTTTTCAGAACAATTTTTCCGTCTGCAAAATCTGCCAGCGTCACCAGCAGCTTAAAATCTGTTACTTTTTCGCCATTTAGCAGAACCCCACCCTGTTCGATTAAGCGGCGCCCCTCACTGCGGCTGGCAATCAGTTTGGCCACTTCCAGTAAGGCAAGAATATCGATGCCCGCTCCCAGCACAGCCTTTGACAGTTCTACACTAGGAATCTCGGCCTCACCCTGATCTCCGGCAAAAAGTTTTCGGGCGGCATTTTGCGCTTCCTGAGCCGCTTCAGAGCCATGAATAATCTCGGTAACTGTATAGGCCAGGATTTCCTTGGCCTGGTTGATTTCAGCGTCTTTAAGTGCGCCTAAACGACGTACCTCATCCATCGAAATAAAGGTCAGCAGTGCCAGACATTTTTCGACATCGGCATCAGCAATGTTTCGCCAGTACTGGTAAAACTCATAGGGCGAGGTTTTTTCCGGATCCAACCATAAAGCGCCCTTAGCCGTTTTCCCCATCTTAGTGCCTTCGCTGGTGGTCAGCAGGGAGAAGGTCATCCCAAAGACCTGGTCAGCATCTTTACGCCGAACCAGTTCAACGCCAGCGATGATGTTAGACCACTGATCATTTCCGCCAAACTGCATCTTACAATTCTGTTCTTTATGTAAGACATAAAAATCATAAGCCTGCAGCAGCATATAATTAAATTCCAGAAAGGTTAGTCCTTTTTCTAATCGTGATTTATAGCAATCTGCCGTCAGCATCCGGTTAACTGAAAAATGGGCACCGATTTCCCGCAAAAATTCAATATAGTTAAGTGGTAGCAACCACTGGGCATTATTCACCATCACGGCCTTGTCATCTTCAAAGGTCAGAAATTTTTCAAAAACTTTTTTAAATTTCTCACCATTTTCTGCAATCCGTTCTGCTGTCATCACCTGACGCATATCGGTTCGTCCGGACGGATCCCCGATCATCGTGGTTCCGCCCCCGATCAGTGCAATCGGACGATGTCCATGCCGTTGCATGTGGGCCATCACCATAATCTGAATAAAGTGTCCAATATGAAGGCTGTCCGCCGTCGGATCAAAACCAATATAGAATGAAACGGATTCCTCCACCAATAATTTTTTAATTTCTTCTTCGTGGGTACATTGTTCAATAAACCCCCGCTCCTGCAATACGTCAAATACACTTTTCATTCTTCTCTGTCCTTTCCTAAGTCAATGGGGCTTTCCCCAGCATTTTTTCTTTTTGTTTAAATTATTCCAGTGGCTTCTCTAAATCCAGCTGCGCTTTTTTTTCTTCCCAGCGGGTTAATGCTTCTTCGAAAATAACCTTAATCACGGCAAATACCGGAATCGCCACAAACATCCCCAAAATCCCAAAGAGGCTACCTCCGACAATGACCGAGAACAGCACCCAAAATGGGTTGAGTTCGACAATTTTCCCTAAAACATTAGGCGCTAAAACATTGCCGTCAAACTGCTGTACAATCAGAATCCAGATGCCTACCCAAAGCGCCTTGATTGGTTCATCAATTAAGGTAATAATGACGGCTGGGACTGCTCCAATAATTGGACCAAAATAGGGAATTACATTGGTGATCGCTACAATTACGCCAAATAAAGGGGCATACTCCACACCAATTACTAGCAGTCCCAAATAAAAGAGAAATCCAATCAGCATCGAAGTAAGAATTTTTCCGGTAAAATACTTGTAAAAAATTTCGTCGATGGTCAGGATTGCCCAGTGAGAACCGTTATACAAGGTTTTATTCATCACAGCTTTGGCGAAACGATCGACCTGATCACTGACTTTTTCTTTATCTAGCATCAGGTATAAGCCGACAAAAAACACAATAAAGAAGGAGATAACAAAACCGATCGTCCCTTTTAAAAAGACGAAGGCAAAATTCCCAATGTTTTTGATGGAATCCGGATTTGTTCCAAAATATGATGCAACCTGGTTTAGCATATCCCTGGTGGTCATACTCTGAAGACTGTCAAGGGCAAACTTCAGTTCTGTCAAAATATCCTGGGCGGCTCCACCATTAGCCAGACTTTCCCCCAGATAATTATCGATGATGGTTAGATACTCGGGGGTTTGAGAAATCAGCCCCGTTAAACTTTCTACCACCGATGGAATCGTTGCATAAAAAAACAACACGATTAAAATAATGGTAATGACATAAACAATCAGAATCGAAATCAGGCGAATCGCTCCGGCTTTATTCTGGCTTTTGGGAATGGTCTTAAAAATAAATTTTTCAATCCCGCGCATTGGTTTAAACAGAAGATATGCCAAAACCACGCCCAACAAAATCGGCCTTAGAACTTCTAAGGTTCCAGTTATGAATCCACCGATGGTTGCCGTAACCACCCCAAAATTATCCAATAATTTATATATCAAAAGCAAAATCAATATACCAACTAAAAAGTAACTGTATTTTTTTACCAGTTCGACATCAATTTTATGTTTCAAAGGCTCCTCCGATACTGTTTTTAATTCGAATTATATCTTAACATTTTACTCGAAATATTTAAAGCAGTTTCAATCAGATTCTTAAATTATGATTAAACTAAAATAAAACCGCCACGAATTAAAGTTTTCCTTGTCTTTTAGAGAAAACTATCATAATATTTTTATAGCTAATTATTTTATTTAGGAGTAATCATGATTTATATCGCTATTATCCTTTTCGTTATTTTCCTGGACCAGTATACAAAATATCTGGTTCTTGCACATATAAAGCCTCTTGATACGCTGCCGCTGATCCCAAATGTTTTCCATTTAACCTATGTCGAAAACACCGGTGCGGCGTTTAGTCTGTTCACCAATATGCAGATATTTTTGATCATTATGACCTTGATTTTTCTTGGGGTACTGATTTACTTTTTAATCAAAATACCTGACATCAAAGAAAATCGGATCATCAACATCTCCCTTGCCTTTATCATCGGTGGCGCCGCCGGTAATTTACTGGATCGTCTGCGACTCGATTTTGTGGTCGATTTTCTTGATTTTCGAATGATCAAATTTGCCATTTTTAATTTCGCCGATGTGTTTGTCGTGTGTGGCAGCATCATTCTTGTCCTGGCCTTATTCAATAATAAAAATTTTTTAGAGAACAATGACTTTGGTTCGCTGGATTAAGTCCATTTAATGAAGTCCCCTCTAACCAAAACGCTTCCCTGAAAAGAACACACCATTGTTTTTTCACGGAAGCTTTTTTTGTCTATTTTTTTGTTCCTTACTCTGTTTTTTCCAGCAAGCTGAGCATACTGTCGCCAGTCGTACAAATATGGTCACAGGCAGCCAGATTGGCTTTTTTACACTCACCCTTTTCAATTTGCCGAATAATTTCCATATGCTGATTCACCAGCGGCGTTTTATCTTCAATCCGATGCACATACTCCGCCCGAAACCGCTGCATCTGTTCCCTCAGGCTATTAATCATGGTTTGCAGTTTGACATTTTTCGATGCGATATAAATTGTCTCGTGGATATGCATATCATGTTTAATGATCCCCTCTTCATCATTATGCAAAGCCGACTCCCCAAATAACTCATTGGCTTGATAAAGCCTGGAAATCACGTCCTTGGTGGCATTCATGGCGGCCAGCTCGGCGGCCAGACCTTCGAGCGCCCGGCGGATTTCCATCATCTCTTTAAGGTCATTCACCGACATCGGTGTCACATAAACGCCCTTTCTGGGCACCATTTTTACCAGACCTTCCAGTTCAAGTTTTCTGATCGATTCTCTTACTGGGGTTCTGCTAACACCCATTTGTTCAGCCAGTTGAACCTCCATTAAACGTTGCCCCGGCTGAAGTTCACCCGTAATAATGGCACAACGAATCGTTTCAAAAACGATTTCCCGCAGCGGCTTGCATGAACTTATATCAAGGCTCAAACCTTTTTTTTCACTCCACATCATCTTCACCTCCGCTTTCCTCTGTTTTACTTAAAAAACACAGGGTAAATTTTTCTTTATAGTGTTGCCAGGCTTTTATTGCCATTTCCTGATCCCGGTAATACCCAATGACTGTCGATCCACTGCCGCTCATGACAGACATCAGTGCTCCCTGAGCCAACATCTCTTTTTTGATGGCTGCTATTTCCGGATAATCCGCAAAGGCTATCGTTTCAAAAACATTTCCTACCGCCTCTTTCAATTGATCGTAATTACAATCTTCCAACATCGCCATAATCGCATCAATATCAGGATGTTTTTTTATGATTGAATTGTCCAGTTTTTTAAAGGCCCAGGGGGTGGCGATATCGATATCCGGTTTCACTACCAGAATCGCCATCTTTTGTAAATTTTTTAGGGGCGTTATTTTTTCCCCGATTCCTTCCACCAGAGCGGTACCGCCAAACAAGCAATAAGGCACATCCGCCCCAATGGTAACCCCAATTGCCAAAAGCTCGGCCTGCGAAAGCCCCAATTGCCAAAGGGTATTCAGCCCTTTTAAAGTTGCCGCAGCATCGCTACTGCCACCAGCCAGACCTGCCTGAGCTGGGATTTTTTTTTCGAGATGAATCTTAACCCCTTGTTTAATAGCAAACTGTTCTTGCAGCTTTCGAGCCGCCTTAATTACCAGATTACGCTCATCTAAAGGCATCGTCTCCTCATTGGAGGTCAGCACAATCCCCTGATCCCGGGATTCAAAGGTCAGGACATCAGCCAGTTCAATGGAATGGTTAATCATTTTCATTTCATGATAACCATCTTCCCGAATCCCGATGACATCTAAAGATAGATTTACTTTTGCTCTGGCTTCTAAGATAACCCTGTTCATATTCCCTCACATTGTACTCATAATATTGTATACTTTATCCATTATAGCATAATCGCACTTTTTTGGAAATAAAAAATCATGGTTACAATCCGTTTTTATGGTGTATAATCTAGACATCAAGCGCTTGTACACACTATAAAACTAATCCATAGGAGACTAGACCATGCCGATTCATTTTGACAACGATTGGGAGAACCTCATTCAACAGGAACTCAAATCCGGATACTACCAAAAACTGCGCCATTTTTTGATTAAAGAATATCAAAGCCGGGTAGTTTATCCACCGATGGAAGATATTTTCAATGCCTTTCACTTGACACCACTGTCACAGACTAAGGTTTGTATTATCGGCCAGGATCCCTACCATGGGTCGGGACAGGCCCATGGACTGGCTTTTTCGGTCAAACCCGGGGTTGCGATCCCCCCTTCGCTGCTTAATATCTATAAAGAACTAGCAGCCGATTTGGGCTGCCCGATTCCTAACCATGGCTGTTTAACCACCTGGGCCGAGCAAGGCGTGCTACTTCTCAATGCCGTTCTGACCGTCCGCGGCGGTGAGGCTGGTTCTCATCGCAATGTGGGTTGGGAGATTTTTACCAGCCGCATCATTGAGCTATTAAACACCCGCCAAGAGCCGGTTATTTTTATTTTCTGGGGTCGCGATGCCCAAAATAAAAAAGCCCTGATTACTAATCCCCGGCATCCCATCATCACCTCTCCCCATCCCAGCCCCTTGTCTGCCCACCGCGGTTTTTTCGGCAGCCGACCTTTTTCAAGAACCAACGCGTTGCTGAAAGCCCGAGCGATTGAGCCGATTGACTGGTGTGTTAAAAACATCGATGCGGCTATAAGCGAAAAAGAATGGCTCTGATAATTATATCAGAGCCATTCTTTTTCTGAGATCGACGATTTCTTCAAGACTGAGCTGACCTGGGGCTGTTTTACCGGCTCCCGCCGCATAAGTCAGGGAACCGCCGCACAGATCAGGCGCTATTCTGGTTATTGCCCCCAATGATCCCATCGCAATGGCAATCATCGGCTTTTCGGATTTTTCATTATAAGCGAGGGTTGTCTGGATTAAATGGCGAACGTCATCCATTGAATGAGGCATCACCGCAAGTTTAAGCACATCCCCGCCAGCATCCTCCATAGCACTAAAAACAGCGGCCATTTCCGCCGTAGCCAGCGTTTTTTCAAAATTATGATGGGATACCAGCCACTGCGTTTCAGCGGTCTTTAAAGCACCTTTAATCGGTTCTAGAAAAGCAGGCTCACTAGCCAGTTCGACGTCCACATAATCGACCCGATTACTTTTTATTGCGGCAAGCACGGCGATTAGCCGGATCGCATCCGGGGTTTCAAAAACGCCGCCTTCCCGGTGGCTGCGATAGGTGTAAATAAGCCCTTGATTAGGCATTCTTGTTTTAATTTCCTTTAACAGCTCGATTTCTTCGCCAGTTGTAAGTGTTACTCCCGGCATAAAATGATCCCGCCGCCATTCCAGAAAATCGCAGCCGTTAGCCACCCCCATTTCAACATCGGATAATAATTCATCGCGACTGTTGCTGATCAATGGAATACATGCGCTAAAGGTGTTTTTTTTTATTAATTTATGCACTTTTTTTATATTCACAAAACTGTTCCTTCCGAATTGATGATTCATTGTCGCAAATACGCCTCACGGCGATTGGCAAGCCACTTATTTCTGGTTTAAAATTCCAATATTCTTAATTTCTACCGAGATGGTCCCATCTGGATTATTTTTAAACTCAATAATATCATTTCGCTTTAGCTGATCCATGGGAATACTGATTTCAATGCCCGTATCAGTAACAAACTTTTGTTTGGCAAATATTTTCTTTTCAATATTCGCAGTGACCGGAATCTTCTTCTCATAGAGACCTTTTTCTTCCAGGTACTCCTTAAAACCCTCCTGAATGGTCAAATCTCCATCAAAAACCACCTTAGCCAGATTGTCCACATCAATTTCGCTTTCGGTCTGATAATCATCTGCCAGCACTGTTTTGGCAGTATTGAGTTTTTGATAATCACCACCATATTCCCTGGCTATCACTTCTTTGACTGTTTTATCGATAATGTCAAAGGCCGCTTTTTCAGAAATTGCCGGCTCACAGAAAATTAATTGATTGGAAATATAATAATCCTTCTCGTTATTGATTGAATATTTTTTTTCTTTGATCAGAACCGCATCACTCGCCAGATTAAAAAGAATAAATTCATCCAATTTTTGACTTTCCGTTGGCAGTACACAGGGCTGAACCAGGATATCATTGGTCAGACCCTTGTCGGTATTGACATAGTGGATATAACCCTGTTTATAATTAAACTTAAATACGCCGAGATACGTTTCATGTTCGATATTAAAATCCACAAAGACCAGATCAGCGGATGGTATTTCAATGTTGTCTTGCATATAATCAAAAAATAACTGAGATATTTCCGAACTGATCCGAACCAATTCATGCGGATTATTCTTATAATCAATAATCCGATCTTTAAAAGGGCTACCCGGGCGAAAAACTGTCCGTTTGTTTTCAGGATCTTTTACTGATCTTTCGACATGTTTCTCGACATATTCTTTCACTGATACAGTCATGTTAAGAAGCATGTCCGATAACACTGGGATGCTGGCGTTGGTGTCCAATACGTGCAGGATTGCTTTGTTAATGGTGATTTCTGATTTCATTTGATTTCCTATTCTGTTTTGGTCAAAGTATTTTATGCGTTTATGGATCTGTGCTATCTATGATTTCGATATTCAAGCCGATTTACCACCAGCTGGTTACAAATTGGTTATAATAAATTTTTGGTAAGAAAAAAACAGCCACGAATGACTGTTTAAGCACGTTTATGGTACGCCCAGAGGGGCTCGAACCCCCAACCTACTGGTTCGAAGCCAGGCACTCTATCCAATTGAGCTATGGGCGCACATAAGTAGATTAAAAAAGAATGATCTGCGATAATAACCAAACCGATTCAGATTTATTAAATTTTGGAGCGGAAGACGAGATTTGAACTCGCGACCCTCGCCTTGGCAAGGCGATGCTCTACCACTGAGCCACTTCCGCTTATTTAAATGGTGCGGATGAAGGGACTTGAACCCATACATCATTCGATACTAGATCCTAAGTCTAGCGCGTCTGCCAATTCCGCCACATCCGCTAAGGCAATGTTACTATCTGTAACGTGCCTGATTATAATAACAAAATAGATGTAATTTGTCAAGTCGTTCGATAACTTTTTTTCTGTTTTTTTTAATTTTTTTTAACTTTGCGACTTATTCAATACTATCTTTGAAAAGCTCTATAATATGACTCTTGGATCCATAGATTAAAACCCGATCTCCCTGTTTAATCTGATCTGTCGAAATAACGTGATTTATAATCACATCACCCCGCTTGATTAATAAAACATTCAATTTATAGGTGTGCCGAAAATTTGTCTCAAGTAAGGTTTTATCCTTGATTTCCGGGGGGATGCAAGTTACAAAAACCTCGGCAATGAGTTTGTCATGAAACATCTCTAAAACTCGGACATTGTTACAGAAAGCACCCTTCTTTTTATTTTTAGCCAGCCGTTCTACCAGTTCGTCAAATTTTCGTATAATCCATTTGCTACGGGTTATCACCAAAATTACAACCAGAAAAATGAGCGAATAGAGAATTGTCATCCAATTGATCTGATCGCTGGAAGAGCGAATAAACAGATTGACTAAAAGCGAAACCCCTGACACAGCAAAAAGATAGCCAAATAGCATCATCACCCGCACCAAGTTGCGCCTTACCGTCGAATTAAGGATCAATTCACTCTCTCTGGTGGTGAAACCGCTGTTAGTCATGCAGGAGACCGCCTGGAAACGGGCCTTATCCTCCCGTAATCCAGTGAGTCGGAAAAGCACAGTAAATATCTCGACTACGATAAAGTAAGCGATGATTAGGACAAAAAAACTGACAAGCGATAAATTAAAACTCATTTTGCTCCTTTTTTGCTAGCCCTTGCATCCTAACCTATAGTCGGTTGGGCTTTTCTACTCTATACTATACACGATACTGTATCTTGACTCCATTTTGGTTGTTTAAAAAAGCGTGTTCTCAGGAAAATAAATAAAAAAAAAGTGCGTCGCATTCTGCAGCTTTACACTTGTGTTATCAATATCTCAACTATTTAATGGAGCGGAAGACGGGATTCGAACCCGCGACCCCCGGCTTGGGAAGCCAGTGCTCTACCACTGAGCCACTTCCGCATCATTTGTATTATAACAATTTTTCTTGCACTCTGCAAGCGTTAGTTTTTAGATACGTTTTTTTTAATTAATACTAATTCATGCTTCGGCAACTCCATGATCTTCTTTTCTAGATTTTTTATATTAATAATTCTTATATTAACACTATCGTAACTAAGCAGCAAAAAACCGCATCATCTGCGGTTATATTTTAAATTTGGTGACCCATGGGCGACTCGAACGCCCGACACCCTGATTAAAAGTCAGATGCTCTACCAACTGAGCTAATGGGTCGTATTGTATAAGTTATGTTTCGTATGAATTATGTTAGGGTTCGTATTTTTAATAAAAACTCTTCTCATCCTGATTGGATGAGTTTTTACTAAAAATGCGTTTGCCTTCGCACGTCGTTTCGCTACCGCTCAACTTCCGACACATTTCATAAATGAAATCAGGCTCAAGCTTCAAAGCTAATGGTGGGAGAAGATGGATTCGAACCATCGTAGACGTTGTCAACGGATTTACAGTCCGCCCCCTTTAGCCACTCGGGCATTCTCCCACATAATATTCAAATAATTTTTGACATAAAAATGGAGCTGATGAACGGACTCGAACCGTTAACCTGCTGATTACAAATCAGCTGCTCTGCCAATTGAGCCACATCAGCTTAATAAAAAAGTTTGACACATTAACTTTTGTTGTTCTAGGCTTGTACAGAATAACTAAGCGATTCACGCAAAAATGTTCACTTCCTACGGTCGTGCATTTTTGGTTCTCTGCTTATGCCAATTGAGCCACATCAGCTTTAAGATAATTGTTTGACACATTGATTGGATTACAATTATCTCTCATTTTGCTTTATTATAATTTAAGGAAGCAAAATGTCAATAATTGCATAAGCGATTCACACAAAAATGTTCACTCACTGCGTTC
>NZ_CAKMJU010000013.1:0-10892 GCF_927416815.1 uncultured Acetobacterium sp.
ACAAAAATGAATTTAATTCTATTTTCGGTCACTACATTTGTGATTTTGGATTATTTTTACCGTTTTATGCGGTTTGTGAGCACTGATTTGGCTGAAATTGCTTAATTTCTATGCTTTTACTCGAAATCCGGGTCAGGAACAGTCTGGAATTTATATGGCAAGCTGATCAACCGCCGATACCTGAAGCTAAACCGCTCCCGCTGGGCGGCCAGACAGGTGCCGACCTATCCCAGTGTGGTGCTTTATGCCCAGGTCAACAAAGTGGTGATCCCTGGCGACACCCTTCCGGTAGAAATGCTGGTAGGCAACCCCGATCGTCTCGATGAAAGCGAGGTCACCGTCTATATTTCCAGTATTGATGATCACACCCTCTGTGATGACAGCAGCCATGTCGTGCTGGCCATCGGTCCCAGCTTTGAAACCTGGCAGCAGGGCGACGGATCTGGTTGTTTGGATTATCTGGAACGTAAAGAACTGGAGAAAGCGCGGCTGATCGGGGTACTGGAAAAGCGCTTTCCAGGCTTTGGTGAAGCGATCCGCTACGCCGAACTGGCCACCCCCCGGACGATTGAGCGTTACACCAACAAAAATGGCGGGGCGGTGGCCGGTCCCAAACAGATGCTGGGGCAGCATATGTTCAAGCGGCTCCATACCCGGACCGAATGGGACAATCTGTTCTGTTGCGGGGAATCCACGGTAATGGGTACCGGCACTCCAACTGTGACCACCTCGGGGATTTCGGCAGCCAATGCGGTGCTGAAGAAGCGGGGACAACGCCCCTATGTTTATCAGCCAGAGCGAAAGAATATGGTGCGGATTCTTGATAAACCGGTGACCGCCGAAAAGCTCTATGCCGATGTTCCGGCCGAAACCCGGAGCTTGATGCAAAAGGCGTCGCGGTGTCAGTTGTGTGAGCATCCCTATTGTTCGATCGGAATGGAATCTCAGGGGAGAGACTTGGATATCCGGGGAATCATGCGTCGGGTAACGGTGGGGAATCTCGTGGGAGCTAGAAAACGACTGGAAGCCTATTGCGCTGAACATCAGATCAAGATTGAATCCGAGCCACTGGATTTGTCCCTTTGTGAAAACCGCTGTATTCAAAATACCAGAAACGGCCAGCCGGTGGAAATCCAAGTGGTGATCGATCGGTTAATGGCGTAGATGGAGGTAGTTGAGATGAAGGATATAAAAAAAGCCGAAGTAAGGGTAACGGTGGCAGCTGGAAACAGCTACGATGCGATTGTGGTTGGTGCCGGGATTGCCGGTTTGACTAGCGCCGCCTATGTGGCCAAGGTTGGCTATACCACTCTGCTTTGTGAAAAAAGCGAAAAACCCGGAGGCCTGGTGGGAAGCTTCAGTCGCCAGGGCTTTACCTTTGATGCTGGTATCCGCGCCTTTGAGAATTCAGGAATTGTTTTTCCGATGCTTGCACAACTGGGGATTGCGATCGACTTTGTTAAAAATCCGGTCGTTATCGGGATTGAAGATAGCCAGATGACCTTAACGGGGGTGGAAAGTCTCGATGATTATGCCGCCATGCTGTCTGTCAAATTTCCCCAGAATCAAACCGAAATTGCCGCGATTATCGACGAAATCCGTAAAGTTACCGCTTATATGGAAGTGCTTTACGGCATTGAAAACCCACTTTTCATGGATCTGACCATCGATAAAGAGTATCTGTTTAAAACCCTGTTGCCGTGGCTGTTTAAATATCAGGTCAATATCCGCAAAGCCCAGAAGCTTGACGAACCGATTGAAACCTATTTGTTGCGTTTTACCCAAAATCAGGCGTTGATTGATGTGATTATTCAACATTTTTTTGAAAAGATGCCGACTTTTTTTGCCCTGAGCTACTTTGGTTTATACAGCGATTACAGCTATCCGATTGGCGGTACCGGGAGGCTGGTCACCGCACTGAGCGATTTTATTGCTGCCCATCAGGGCGAGCTGGCCCTGGACACCGAAATCAGTCAGATCGATATTAAAGGACAGCGGGTGACCACCCGCGATGGACGAAGCTTTGGCTATCGTCAATTGATCTGGTGCGGCGATATGAAGGCACTTTATGATGCTGTTGATTGTTCAGCGTCTGGGGAACCCGGCCACCGGGTTCGGGAACAACAACAAAAGATCCGGCAAAACCGCGGGGGGGGACTCGATCTTTACCCTCTATCTGGGGATTAATTTGGAGCCGGCTTATTTTGCCCAGCGCTGCGGAGCGCACTGTTTTTACACCCCCAGCAAGGCCGGCCTTTCGGCTATCCAGTCAGAACACTGGCAGGCGGTACTGGCGGACCCGAGCCGATCGGAGGCCGATCAGCAGACCGCTCTGAAAGCCTGGGTTCGGGAATATCTAAAGCTGACCACCTACGAGATTTCCTGCCCAGCGCTCCGCGATCCAGCGCTGGCTCCAGTCGCAAAAACCGGGGTGATTGTCAGCACCTTAATGGATTACCGATTGGTTAAAGCGATTGATAAGGCAGGCTGGTATCGGGCCTTTAAAGGCTTATGTGAAGAGCAGATTCTATTGGTGCTGGAAAACAGCGTCTTTCCCGGCGTGACCGAGCAGGTTGAACAACGCTTCAGTTCCAGCCCCTTGACAATTGAACAACTCACCGGAAATATGGACGGAGCCATCACTGGCTGGGCCTTTGCTGACGAAGCGAAAGCCAGGAAATTACCGGCGGTCAATGTTTTTCGAAAAATTGCCAAAACGATAAAAACCCCGCTGCCCCAGATTTATCAGGCCGGACAATGGACCTTTAGTCCTTCTGGCTTGCCGGTCTCGATTCTGACTGGCAAACTGGCGGCAGATCGGGTGATCAAGCAGCTCGAAAAACAGGGGCGGTCGAGTCAAACCAAAGATGAACGGGGAGTAAGTCGATGATGCTTGTCAGTGCCATGATGGTGCTGGGTTTGGTGGCCAGTGGGATTCTTTTTCACCGCTTTCCCGGGCTGGACGCGGTCAATCTCGAAGAACCGAAAGACCGAGTCAGAAATTTCAACCATAGCGCCAATCTTTCGATTATTATCCCCGCCCGGAACGAAGAAGAAAACCTGACCTTGCTGCTCGGGGATTTAAAAACCCAGACGCTTGATATTCACGAAATTATCTGTGTTGATGACGGCTCGACCGATCAAACCGCTAAAATCGCCACCGCTTTGGGAGCACGGCTGATCACCGCGGCTCCAAGGCCGACTGGCTGGCTGGGCAAGTCATGGGCGTGTCAGCAGGGCGGGGAAGCCGCCACCGGGGCCTTGCTATTATTTCTAGACGCCGATGTCCGGTTGAGTCCGACCGGGATCAGCAAGCTATTAAAGGCTCATCAAAAGACTGGTCGGGTGGTATCGGTGATGCCCTACCATCAGATCGAGAAAAAAACTGAGGCCTTATCGCTATTTTTTAATTGCATTCAGATGGCCGCCAATGGCATGGCTTGCCGACGGGGTTTGATCAAAATCAGCAAATCAAGGATCAAAAAAACAGCCATTCCTATCAGATCGGCCTCTATGGCCCGGTGATTATGATTAGCCAGGCCGATTATCAGGCCGTCGGTGGTCATGCCGCCATTAAAGACAGTATTGTCGATGATATGGCGTTGGGCGAAAAACTCCGCCAAAAAGATATTCCCTTTGCTTTGTTTCTGGGCGATCAGGATGCTTCCTATCGGATGTACCGCGGCGGGCTGCGGGAGTTGATCCAGGGCTGGACTAAAAACCAGGCCGCTGGGGCAGCGAAAACGCCGCTGTTTCTAATTGTCCTGGTTTTTTTCTGGATTACCGCGATTGCCTCGGCACCGCTTTATCTGATCCTCAGTCTGGTCTGGCAGCAGTGGCTGTGGGCCGCGATACTGGCGGCATTCTATGGCATCTGGGTGCTGGAGTTAAGCCGGATCGCTCACCATATCGGCAGTTTCTCAGTGACCACCATCGTCTTTTATCCGCTACTGCTGATTTTTTATTTGGCAATTTTTATACGTTCGATGGTTAAAAAAATATTGGGTCTCCCGGTTATCTGGAAAGACCGGGAAATTCGACTGGAAAAATAAGAGAGGAGAAGATCATGCAAATCATTTTTCTGCCTCAGGGATTGACAATTCTCCTGTGCTTTATTATCTGGCCGATTCTGATGGTCGCTGCCGCCCTGATCTGTACCCGCTTGCCAGATCACTTTTTTGATTACAATGTCTGGTTTTACCGGGCTCATCGCTGGGAAAACGATGGTCAGATTTACCAAAAGTGGTTGCGGGTGCGACGCTGGAAAAAATACCTGCCGGATGGCGGATCGCTGGTCAAGGGTGGCTTTGAAAAGAAAAAGCTGGTCAGCTTTGAAAAAGATAATCTCGACAAATACCTGCTGGAATCCTGCCGGGCCGAAATGATCCATTGGCTGGCGATTTTGCCCTTCTGGGTCTTCGGCTTGTTTACCCCGCCGATCGTGATTCTCTATATGTTGATCTATGCCCTGGCTTTCAATCTGCCCTGTGTGATTGCTCAGCGCTATAACCGGCCACGGATTGTCCGGATTGTCGCACGGCGGGGCTGAGCAACAGCGTTGTAGTCGATTAAATTGCAGTCAGTACCGGTAATGGCCGGTTTAACGAAAGAAACGACAAACTTGTGGAGGTAGCTAACAGATGGATGCATTTTTAAAACTGCAAGGCAAGGCCAAAGAAGAATTCTATCAGGCCAAGTATAATTATTATAAACGTTTTAATCTGGGGATCTTGTTTGTCGCGTCGGTGATGTTCTTTATTCTGCTGGTACCGGACTGGCAGGTTGCTGAGCAATTATCCTGGCAAACCCTGTTAATCCGCAGTATGGTCATAATTCCGCTAGCGGTGGTGGTGCTGGCCTATCGGATCACCAGTAATTACCGGATTATGTCGGTTATTTCGCTGGTTATGGTTCATGCCATCATCTGGGGAAATATCTGGGCCGGTTCATTCATGACGGATCAGTCCTATGTCAATGAAGGGTTTTTATTTGTCAGTTTTATCCTGCTGCTAGTGGCTTTTAGCGCCCCACCGTTTTATGCCATGGTTGCCCAGCTGGGGCTGATCGCTAACATTCTGCTGGCCGATCAGCTCTATCACTTTCCCAATCTGGCGGTGATTTTATCTTTTAACATTCAGGTGATCCTGCTTTTGTGCCTGTTGGATTTGGTTATCACCGGCTTTTACTATGACCATTACATAACCCGAAAAAAACTTGAGTTTGCGCTGTTTCACGATCCTCTGACCCAGGTTTTCAACCGTCGGCAGCTTCATAAGGTCATGGGGCAGGGTCACGATTTGTCATTTTTAAGTGATGCCATTGCCATCGTGATTATGGATGTCGATCATTTTAAACAGGTCAATGACAGTTATGGGCACGATGAAGGTGACCGTATTTTGCAATTTGTCGCCGATTGCATCCGCCATTGTCTGCGGGGACCAGATATGTTAATTCGCTGGGGTGGTGAGGAGTTTGTCGCAATTCTGTTTGATTGCCAGCCGGATCAGGCCAGCCGGGTTGCCGAGCGGATCCGTACTTCGGTGGAAAAGTCGGTAAACGGTGTCTGCAAGATCACCGTTTCCCTGGGGGTGGCCATCTATCAGGGTGGCGACTGTTTCGAGACCATCAAAAAAGCTGATCAGGCTCTTTATGTAGCCAAGCATAGCGGCCGCAATCGGGTGGTATGTTATGAGGCACTGGACCGCGAAGCGCTGGAAGCAGCAGGGATTAGCGGGCACGCCGACGCCTGAGAGGATGGGTTTGGTACTCCACTAAACTGTCAGTAAGTGAAGTGCGTCAGGAAACCAACAGATACGGCGCGTTTGGATGAATAAATTAAAGCAAAGACGGTAAAAAGGTGATATAATCAAAGCAATAATATCACACGCTGTGAGGTGATGGAAATGAAGCGTGTCACAATCGAAGAAATTAAAAACAGTGTGGTTCCCTACGGAAAAACGTATGATCTTGCTAAAATAGTTCTGTTTGGTTCTTACGCTCGTCATGATGAGACGGAATCAAGTGATATAGATTTATTGATCGATGCCGAACGTTCTAACTTCACATTATTTGATTTATGGGAAGAACAATAGCAAAAAAAACAAAATAACCGATCAGCCAATGTTAGCGGGAACGCTGGGATTGGCTGTTTTTTTTAAAGGGGTTATTTTTATGGCTTTATTCTGGTAGTGATAGCGGTTAAGCGCAGTTTCATCAGAAGCGTGTCAGGCAAACAACAAATGAGGCACCTAACAAATGATAAGAAAAAAAGACGGACAACAATCAAACCGCTCGGTTCTTTCCTTGACTTCCTATCCCGAATAAAATACAATATTAAGTACAGAATAAAGTCCTTAAGGAGGAGAGATTATGTTAGCCATCAATTATACCACCATGCGAAACAAGATGAAATCCTATTTTGACAAGGTAACCGATGACAATGAAACAATCATCGTCACCCGGAAAGGCGAAAAAAATGTCGTCCTGATTAGTCTGGATGAATATAATAATTTGATGGAAAATGCTTATATTACCAGCAATAAAGCTTATTATGATCGTCTGATTGAAAGTAAAAATCAAATTGAACAGGGCAAAACGATCGAATTAAAAGAGTGTGCCATGAACGATGAATAAATTGTTTTCAGAGCATGCCTGGGATGAGTATTTATACTGGCACAATAAAGATAAAAAGATCCTCAAAAAAATTCATGAGCTGATTCGTGATATTGAACGCAATGGATACGCAGGAATTGGTAAACCAGAAGCACTCAGGCACGAGCTATCCGGGTATTGGAGCAGAAGAATCTCTGAACGCGATCGATTAATTTACAAAATCCAAGACGAGACCATTTATATCATCGGTTGCAAGAGTCACTATGGAGACAGTTAAGGGTAAAGCAGCTTCGCACAAAAAAAGATCAGCCAATGCCAACGAGAACGCCGGGATTGGCTGATTTTTGTATCGGGTAGGGTGGTTTTGCCAAAGCCGTTATTGATAGCGGATGGCTTTCTGGTGGCAGCTTTTCAGACACTTCAGGCAAACCAGGCAATCACTCTGATGAATCTGATGTTTTGACTGTTTTTCGATGGCGCCCGCCGGACAGGCTTTTTGACAGGCCCCGCAATTGTTGCATTTTTCCGGGTCGATGACCATGGCGTGGCGAGCTTTCATCCCGCTGAGACTTAAGATCGTCCCGTAGGGACATAAAAACCGGTGCCACAACTCGGCTGGAAAGAAAAGGGTGAGGATGATACCGCCGACAAAGAGCAGGGGCAGAATCGGCAGTTTTTTACCGGTCAGCATCACAAAGACAAAGACCAGGAAAAACAGAAACAGGATCACCAGGCGGAGCCAGGTTTTTGACAGCCAGCGGGGAATCTTAAAATTTTTTAAATGGCTTTTCTTTTTCACAAAGGTGAGCCCTTCCATCACCGTATTGATCGGACAGATCCAGCCACAATAAAGACGGCTCCAGAACAAAGAGGCCAGCACACCCAGCACAAAAACGCCCATCCACTGCTGAATCTTACCGGTCGCCAGCAGGGCCATAAACAAGCCCAGAAAAGTTAGCTGGATGACCCGGCGCCACGCTGTTGTCATTGATTGTCCAGATGATAAAAAGCCGGACCGGGGGCTTTGATCACAAAAAGTTCCAGAATTTCGGGGTCACGGTTATTGACATTCATTTTGATGTGGTAGGGAATATTGATGATCTGTCCGGCTTCATAGCGGTGCGGCTCCTGATCACCCAGCTGCAGGGTAACCGCCCCTTTAATGACGATCATATAAACGTTGGAATTGGAATAATGCTCCTTCAAGCCTTCTCCTTCCGGGAAAATCATGTGGTTGATCATCACCGGCTGGTCATCAATAATTTTTTCAATCCGTTTTTCGTTGCCATTGGCAAAGGCATAGATTTTTTCTAACATCGTAATCTCCTTTTCGTTCATGATACAATCTAGTATAAATGATAGAATCAAGAAAAAGTGTTACGGTGGTAACACAATCGGATAATAAAAAAAAAATAATGAGCTAGCCATCAAGATCAGATTGAGTTGGGGCGATAACTGGCAGGGTTGATTAATGCCGAAATTACAATGAAATGAATGATTGGCTAATTTCTGAGGAGACTTTGGAATTGAAGCGCGTCGGGCATCCAACAGATACGGTGCGTTTGGATGAATAAATTAAAGCAAAGCAAAGCCAGTTAAAAGGTGATATAATCAAATCAATAATACCATAGACGATGCGGTACTGAAAATGAAGAGGTAAAAATGGTGTATCGCTCAACAAAATGGGAGGGAACAAAAATGGATTTGAAAAAAATAGAAAATTATACACTCGATGATATTTCCGTTTTTTTTAAAGAAAATGCGGACGCCATTTTAATTGTTGACGCTAAACTTGTTATCTACAAAGCCATTTCTAGAAAGGGTATATTTTTGGATTTAATCGAAAAAAACGGAAATTATCACGACCTTATTGAAAAGCTTTGGTTAAACTTTAATAACAGTTCAAACAAAATTACACCTGACTATCAAGTCTTTACACCTTCAATCGGGAAATTCGATGGCAAATACAGTAAGAGACTAAAGATTGTCTTCAACAATACTCTATATATCATTCAGATGACAATATATCCGATAGCCGATAATAATATCTATATGTTCATTCTCGATGAACTAAGCGGCGGTACCTGTCACTTAACATATTCAACTTAACTTATTGGTCTGGGTTTTGAATATGGAATCAGTCATAGGGTCGCTGTTATTGTCTGCAAAAGTTATCACAGTGGGTGACGCCAAGGGATTTATGAAATGATCGACGAATTGACAGAAAATTAGAAAGGAGCCAAAATGGATAAAACGAATAATATCATTCGCAGTTCTGCCGCTGAATATCTGACCTTCATTACCGCCACCGGCGAAAGTGACGTTAATACGATCTATGCCGATGAAGATGTTTGGTTATCGCAAAAAATGATGGGTGTGCTGTATGATGTAGAAACGCACACAATTAATTATCACCTGAAAAAGATATTTGCTGATAATGAATTGATTGAAAATTCAGTTATTCGAAATTTTCGAATAACTGGATCAGATGGTAAAAACTACAATACCAAGCATTATAACTTGTCGGCGATTATTGCGGTTGGTTATAAAGTGAATTCAGAAAAAGCCGTTCAATTTCGGAAATGGGCGACTGAAATCGTCAAGGAATTTACAATCAAAGCTTATGTGATGGACGATGAACGGTTAAAAAACAATGGGACGATTCTAACAAAGGATTACTTCGAAGAACAATTAGAACGGATTCGTGAAATTCGTTTGAGTGAAAGACGTTTTTATCAAAAGATTACGGATATTTATGCGACCAGCCTTGATTATGACAGAAGTGCAGCCACGACCAAACGCTTTTTCGCCACCGTTCAAAATAAACTTCATTGGGCGATACATCAGGAAACAGCGGCTGAGACGATTTATAACCGGGCGGACAGCGAAAAAGAAAATATGGGCTTGATGTCCTGGAAAGATGCACCAGCTGGCAAAATTCAAAAATTTGATGTGGTGGTGGCTAAGAATTATCTAACCGAAAAAGAAATGTCGCAGTTGGCCCGATTGGTTAATAGTTATTTGGATCTGGCCGAAGATTTTGCCCTCCGGGAAATTCCGATGACAATGAGCGATTGGGAAGAACGGCTGAATGCATTTTTAAAACTTACCGATCGTGACGTGTTAAATGATGCGGGAAAAATCTCGGCTGCCATTGCTAAAAATAAAGCACTCGCAGAATTTGAGAAATATCGGGTAAAACAGGACTTAACTTACCAGTCGGATTTTGATCGATTGATTGAAGGCATAGAAAAAGTCTAACCAAAAGAACCAAACGCTTGTCCAGGGGATTAGTGCCCGACACCAGTTTATAAACTTGTTCGGATTAAGCCAGACGCGATTGATAAACAAATCAAGCAGTTGCCGATCATCAATGTGACCAGCGGCCAGTCCGATACCCAACAATTAGCCATTACTAATAAGTCATATAACAATTCTCACAACAAAGGAGAAAACCCAATGAAACCAGAAAAACTCAGCGAAATCATCAGCGGTGGTGAAGGTCTGACCATCGAATTCAAACAAAGCCGAACCAAATTGAATCGGGATGTGTTCGAAACCGTCTGTGCTTTTTTAAACCGCAATGGCGGTCATCTGTTTCTGGGGGTTGATGATCAGGGCGGGATTGTTGGGATCGAGCCTGATGCCATTGAAAAGTTAAGAATGGATTTTGTCACTGCCATGAATAATCCGTTGAAAATTTGTCCGACCTTTTATCTGACCATCGAAGCCATTGAAATGGAAGGCAAAACGATCTTTCATATTCTGGTTCCCGAGAGCTCCCAGGTGCATCGGTGCAATGACCGGATTTTTGACCGGAACGAAGATGGCGATCTGGATATCACGGACAACACCAATCTGGTGGCTGGTTTGTATAACCGCAAGCAGTGGTCTTATACCGAAAATCGCATCTTTCCTTATGCGGAGCTATCCGAGCTTAACCCCGATTTGCTGATCCGGGCCAGAAAAATGGCGGCCAATGAACGGTCCGATCATCCCTGGAAAACCATGAACGATCTGGAGCTGCTAAAAAGTGCCGGCCTTTATCTTAAAGATCCCCAAAGCGATAAAGAGGGGATTACCCTGGCTGGGATTCTGATCTTCGGAAAGCCAGAGCTGATCCTGGCGGCCTTGCCCCATCACCGCACCGATGCCCTGCTGCGCAAAGTCAAGTGCATTGTCATCGCCTACGATTATAGCGTCATAGGGTGGCGTTTGGCTCAATTTATATTTTAGGTGCGCATAAAAAAGTTCTATGTTTTCACGTGAATTAAACCGTC
>NZ_CAKMJU010000014.1:0-8093 GCF_927416815.1 uncultured Acetobacterium sp.
ATGCACCTTTCCTGTCTGATTTTTGTTTGGTTTGCATCTACATTATATCAGACGTTGGGTGCATTTTTCTGTCAACTTCTATATTTTTAGAAGTTTAAATGGCTATGTGTAATGGCTCAGCTGTATTTTTGAGCTGGGAAAGTTGAGTACACTATAAATGACAAAGTTAAATAATTTTTAATTGAATCAAGGGTTTGTACTCTTTCACAAAAAAAATAATCCCCCCAAAAGGAGAATAAATGAAAAATTTACATGCAGTTCAAAAAATAGCCCTCTTGATGACGCTATTATTGATGGTCAGTTTGTCCGGTTGTGCCAATGCAAATGTCGGAAAAACGACGAAACCGAGTGTCTCAGAGGACTATTATCGCGCTATGAATGCTGACCTGTTTCTGGAAAAGACCATTCCCGCAACTGAAGGTGAGTGGGATTACTTCTATGAATTGAATGAAAAAACCTCAAGCCAGCTGCAGGCGATTGTTAGCGACTTATCAAACAGCGGCCAAGCCTATCAACAGGGCAGCAGTGAACAGAAAATTAGCGATTTATATGCCTGCGCGATCGACCTTGACAAGCGCAATGCCGCCGGCCTAACAGCCCTAACACCCTATCTTGAGCAGATTGAATCGGCAAAAAACCTCGATCAATACCTAGATGGGCTGATCGCACTATCAGCTATCGGCGAGACCAGCCTGATTCCTTATGGTTATTATCAGGATGATATGAATTCGGACACCCTGATGGTGGGTTTTGAGTCAATGGATGATTTAATTGGCAAAGAATACATGGAAAACGATTCGATGCAGGAATATTGTGATGCCTATAAAACCTACATCGGCGAAATGCTGGTGGTCAGCGGTGAGGATAAAAAGGAGGCCGAGACAAATGCCGCGGCGATTTATGACTTCGCCAGCACCGTCGCTGCACAGGCCTTATCACCCGATGAATTTTACGACCCCGATCACTACTATAACGTTTATAGCTATGATCAACTGCTAGCGCTTTACGGAAATATCGACATGGCCAAGTATCTCGCCGCCCAGGGGCTTGGCAGCGCCGATCACTACGTGGTCTTCGAAGTGGAGGCGGCCAAACAGATCAATGCGATGCTTACCGAAGAAAACCTGCCGGTGCTAAAAGCCTATACCAAATTTGTTGTTTTAAATAATCTGGCCGACTATGCCCCGGTTGCTTATCGCGATCTAAAACTTGATATGGCCATGAAACTGGATGGCTCAACCGAGCAGAAAAGCGATCAGCGGCTGGCCTTTGACAATGTCGAACAGCTGCTAGAATGGGAATTTGGAAAGCTTTACGCCAAAAAATACTTTGATGAAAAAGCCAAGCAGGATCTAAAAACGATGGTGGCGACAATCATCGACGAATACCGCCTAATCATCGCCGCCCAGGATTGGATGAGTCCCGAGACCAAGCAGCAAGCCACGTTAAAGCTGGATACCATGGGTGTAAAAATTGGTTATCCCGACCAGTGGACGAATATCGGCGACTATCTCCAGGTGATTGGGCCAGGCGCAGGTGGCACTTATCTGTCTAATGTGCTGGCACTAAAGCAGGCGACCCGACAATTTGGATTTGATGAGTATAAAAAAGGTGTCAATCGCGACCAGTGGTACATGACCCCCCAGGCCGTTAATGCCTATTACAATCCGGCCAATAATGAAATCGTCTTTCCGGCGGCGATCTTGCAGGCACCCTATTATGATCAAGATCAAAGTAAGGGCAAAAACCTGGGCGGAATCGGTGCCGTGATTGCCCATGAAATCAGTCATGCCTTTGATAAAAACGGGTCCTTATATGATGAGAAGGGCAATTACAAGGTCTGGTGGACAGACGCCGAATATCAAAAATACGACGCCTTGTCACAAAAGATCATTGATTATTACGACAACTATACCATCTCGACCGGCGAGCCGGTTAATGGCACCATGACCCTGTCTGAAAACATTGCTGATTTGGGCGCCTTAACGACAGTCACGGCGGTGGCCGAAAAACAGGGCGATTCGCTGGAAGATGTCTATAGCAATTGGGCAACGATCTGGGCAAAGCTAACGACCGAAGCGCTCGAAAAGAATTATTTACTGACCGATGTCCATGCCCCGGCGCCGGTTCGTGTCAATGCAGTGCTCAGTTCAATCGACGCATTTTATGACGTCTATGAGATTAAAGCAGGTGACAAAATGTATGTTGCCCCCGATGATCGGGTGGCGATCTGGCAGACTGACACAGCGCAATAATTTATCACTGGGGCGAACCAGCAGAAATCGCTATGTGAATTTTTGCTGGTTGTTAGTACTGAACTCAAAGCAATCATTGTTGGTTGTTTTGAGGTTATCAAACGTCTAAAAAGCGAAAAGTTTATCATTAAGATACATCGGAGGTAACATGCGACGATCGGAACGTGAAGTAAAGAATGAAACAGAAATTTTAGAAATCGTCAACGGGTGTAAAGTTTTAAGGCTGGGCATGGTGGATGCCGGAAGGCCTTATGTGGTGCCTCTGAACTTTGGATATACGATAGCGGGAGCGGTTATCACCATCTACCTGCATTGTGCGAAAAAGGGCCGAAAACTTGAGGTGTTAGCAAAGAATAATAAGGTTTGTATCGAAATGGATCGGATGACCCAACTGATCACCGGCGAAAGCGGCTGTGACTACAGCTGCAATTTTGAAAGTTTGATTGGTGAAGGACAGGCCGTCATCCTTACCGATGAGGCTGAAAAAATTAAGGCCTTGAACCATATTATGAAGCATCAGACCGGCCGGGATGATTTTTCCTTTGAGCAGCGGATTGTGGCGATGACGACGGTGATCGCGGTGGCATTGCAGCAGTATTCGGTTAAACGGCACTAACCGGAATAGATGGACTTGATCGAGAGGAGCTACTGTATACCCTGAACTACCGGATTTTTATTTTACTACATCGAAATATTTTTCAGTATTGCTATTATCCTTAAGCTCATCTCGCTGCTATTGCTGGTTTTTTAGCAAGCCATTGAGTTGACTGGCTTTTTTCTTAGCATCGAACCTTGCGTACACATAGAAAGCAATGGTATGCAGGATCAGAGAAAGGATCAGCATGCCGGGAATCCACGGAGCGATAAAAGCAAACATTTGTGCTGAGAACAGCCAAACGGCGGTTAAGCCACCGGCAATATTCAAAAATGACGTGATCAGAATATTGGTGACAGGTTTAAAGGTCAGGTAGTTCCACAAACCGCTATAGACGACACCAAATAAAAGTGCGATAATAGTAGAAATACCGATTAAGTTCCACAGATAATGCAAGGCAATGGTTTGGCCATTAAAGAAAATACTCAGCAATAATGTGATCCAGACTGAGCTAACCGCGAAGACCTGAAAGAACGATTGTTTTAAATTTTTAATCATGATAGAGCCCTCCTAAAATTTTTAATGTAATGCCGGCTAATAAAATAAGTAGAACCGTCACTTAAGCTTATTTCGATTCTGGCATTTGTTGTTGGTGCAAACTGTTTGACAGCTTTGAGATTGACAATCGTTTGATTGTTGATCCGGATAAAACCATCATTGATGAAATCGGCCTCCGCATACTTTAGCCGCTTGGGGTATAAATACAGCTCACCGCTGTTGAGCCGTAACTTGCACTGCCGCTCCTCCGATGCCACGATCAGGATCGCCCGAAGCGGCACCTGGATATTGCGGTTATTAGCCGGATTAAGCGCGGTGATCGTTTTTTGATGGCTGGTGATGACTGTCTCCAGCTGTTGTCTGAGTTGCTGTTCCTGGGGATGGGTAACAATAAGCGCCGTTTCGACAGCCATGTTGGGATCGCTTTTAAAGAGCAGTTTCATGTGTTCACCTCCTATACTTGATATACTAAAGCATTTTTTTATTAAATACCAGTTTTTATCGTTTTGTTGCACTATCCCTTTAGTTTCTTGCAAAATGCCTAATTTTGGCACCTCTGTTATACATTTGGGGTCAATTTTGCAAAATAAAACAGGTGATATGAGAAGGCCCCATATCACCTGTCACCTAAATCTTACAGTTTAAATAAATCGGTACTGAGATATTTTTCGCCACGATCGGGGAAGATCACCACGATCAGACCGGTATCGATTTGTTTAGCCACCTCAGTGGCGGCATACATGGCGGCGCCACTGCTCATGCCGACAAAGATCCCTTCTTTTTTGACAATTTGACGGGCAAAATCAAAGGCAATCTCCGATTCAACCATGATATGCAAGTCAATCTCTTCGGGTTGATAGATGGCTGGCACAATCGCTTCGTCCATGTTTTTTAGACCCTGGATGTAATGGCCAAGGACTGGCTGGGCTTCAACAATTTTGACATCAGGATTGTGGCGGCGCAGGCCCATGCCAACCCCCATAATGGTGCCGGAGGTGCCTAAAGAAGATACAAAGTGGGTAACCTGCCCTTGTGTCTGTTCCCAGATTTCCTCGGCGGTGGTCGAATAGTGAGCCAGCTTATTATAGTGATTGCTAAATTGATCGGGATTAAAATAGCGGTCGGGATTGGCGGCAACTAATTCGCGCACCTTGCGAATCGCGCCATCGGTGCCTTCGGTCGGTGAGGTCAGGGTGACGGTCGCACCAAAGGCCTGAATCATTTTACGGCGTTCAATCGAGACCGCTTCACTCATGACGATTTCCAGCTGATAGCCCTTGACGGCAGCGATCATCGCCAAACCAATCCCGGTATTGCCGCTAGTCGGTTCGATAACGATCTTGTCTTTGGTTAAAACACCTTCAGCTTCGGCCTGTTCCAACATTTTAAGGGCAATCCGATCTTTAATGCTGCCAGTCGGGTTAACGCCTTCAAACTTAGCCAGGATTTCGACATTGGGGTTGGGATTTAAGTGATTAATGCGCACCATCGGGGTATGGCCAATGGTTTCTAAGATATTATTATGGATACGTGTTTTCAATTAAGTAATCCTTTCTGTTGATCGTATTAATGAATACCACTATTATAGTACAAAAATAAAGTCAAAAACAATCATTTATAAAAAATGGATAAAAAACTGTCGCAATCGCGCTTCAGATAAGATTTAAAAATTCTGCCGACAGGGGCGAATACAGCCGTCAACCGGCACTTGAATGTGATTCTTAGAATAGATTAATGCGAAAGGTAATTGGTCACCATGGAAGAAAGTTATTTAAAGCGTGAATTATATGAATTGCTCAATCGCGATCCCAGTATTTTTGAATTTATCCAATCAGGTTCTCTGGATGGCATCTGGTACTGGGATTTAGAAAAGCCCGAAAATGAATGGATGAGCGCCAAATTTTGGGAAACCCTGGGCTATCATCCGGATGAAAAAAGACATGCCTCCAGTGAATGGCAGGATATCATTTTTTCAGAAGATTTAGAAGTTGCCAATAAGAATTTTGAAAAGCACTGCGCCGATCCAAATCACCCCTATGACCAGATTGTCCGCTATCAACATAAAAATGGCAAGACGATCTGGATCAGGTGTCGGGGTTTAGCAATTCGAGATCAAAACGGAAAGGCGATCCGGATGCTCGGAGCGCATACCGATATAACCGATTTAAAAGAAACCGAAAAGGAAATTACCAGATTAACCAAAGAATACGAAATCGTTTTTAATGGCACCCAAGATGCAATGTTTTTAATCAAGGTCTTAGAAAGTGGTGAGTTTCGTTTTGTCCGTAATAACATTGCCCATCAAAGTAAAACCGGGATTTCGCTGGAAGATATTATCAATAAGACCCCGCAAGAATTGCTCGGCCAGAAGTTCGGCGATATCGTTGCCAAAAATTACCAAAAATGTCTTGATCATAAAACGTCTATCACCTATGAAGAAGAACTAAGCTTACCGGCGGGCGATCGGATTTGGTTAACAACACTAACACCGATCATGGAGGGCGAGCGGATCAGCAATATCGTTGGTTCGGCAGCCGATATTACCCAGCGTAAAAAACTTGAGCTGGAATTAGAAAAAAATGCCAATTATGATAAATTAACCGGCTTACCAAATCGGCGGTTATTTTTTGAACGATTAGATCAGCTGATCGCCGAAAACGAACGGGATCAGCATGGCTTTGCCTTGTTATTTATCGACTTAGACGGATTCAAAGCGATTAATGATCAGTATGGTCATGAGGTTGGCGATGAGGTGTTAATCATTGCTGGCAAACGCTTGTCACAATGCATCCGAAAATCCGATACGGTGGCGCGAATGGGTGGCGATGAATATACGATTCTGTTTCGAAATGTGGCAGGAAAAAATAGTGTTGTTAGCCTGGTCAAAAAAATTCATACGGTATTGCAAGAAGTGATGCAGATCGATGCGATTGCCTGTCACGTGAATGCTTCGATCGGTATTGCAAGCTATCCCGACCATGGCACAGATCGGGAAACCTTACTAAGAAATGCCGACGCAGCAATGTATGAGATCAAACGTAACGGCAAAGGTGGCTTCTGGTTTTTTGAAAAAGGCTGACGAGGCCTAAGCGCAACTTAAGATCATGAGTCGTTTAAAATATCCGAAAAATCGATTGGAGAATTAAAATGTATACCATTAGTGAATTAACAGTAGCTGATTATCTGGCAAAAATGGCGGTTTGTGATTTTCCCGGGCCGGCGGCTGGCAGTGCCGCAGCAACGGCGGTAGCGATGGCAGCGGCACTGCTGGAAATGTCCTGTGATAGCAGTCTCAAAAAAATGGGCGAAAACCGCTTGCTAGCGGAGTCGCTTGCCCTGGGAGCCGATATCCGAAAGGCCTGTCTGGCACTAGCCGATACCGACATGACGGCCTATGGTCAGGTTATTGTCGCCGCAAAAAATAAAGCCGATCACCCGGAAGCTTACGAAACCGCGATGAAAGACGCCACTGCGCCCTTTATTGAGATGCTCAGGCATTGCCACAGTCTGCTTGACCAGATAAAAAAAGTCATCAGTGGCAGTTTTTCACGGGTGTTAGGCGATCTGGTTGGCGGGGCTTATTTGGCTGAGGCGGCGGCGGCCGCTTGCAAATCCGGCATTGCGGTTAATCTGATGCTG
Source organism: uncultured Acetobacterium sp. (assembly GCF_927416815.1). NCBI lineage: Bacteria > Bacillati > Bacillota > Clostridia > Eubacteriales > Eubacteriaceae > Acetobacterium > uncultured Acetobacterium sp. The sequence continues at coordinate 7,048 of NZ_CAKMJU010000014.1, forward strand.
ATTGGTGACGTCGACTATCACCAGCAATATCAGGCTGAGTCGCTGTCGCTTTACCAGGCATGTGCTGACCTAAAGACTCAAATTCTCGCCCAGGTCTTTGCTTCGCCGCAACAGGCAATCGATCCCGATGCGAAAGCGGTGCTGGACTTCTGGTTTGATCCCCAAAACCAACCCTACTGGTTTGAAAAAAGTGACACCTTTGATGCCGCCATTCGGGCACACTTTTATGATCACTGGCGCGACGCTTGCGAGGGTCTTTTATCTGACTGGCGGGAGACCATCGAAGGACGGCTGGCAGAAATCATCCTACTGGATCAGTTTTCGCGAAACTTAAACCGTGATGATCACAAGGCTTTTGCCCAGGATGGGATGGCTCTGATACTGGCTCAGGAAGCGATCCGTCATCCCGATTTTGCGCGCCTGCCGCAGTCGCAGCAGCGGTTTGTCCTGATGCCCTTGATGCATTCAGAATCGGCTGCTATGCATCAGACTGCCCTGCCGCTATTTGAGGCACTAGGCGATCCGGCGACCTTGTCCTACGAAATCATCCACAAGCAGATCATCGATCAATTTGGCCGCTATCCCCATCGTAACGCAGTCTTGCAGCGGCTACCTACGCCGGAAGAAATTGAATTTTTGAAACAGCCGGGCAGCAGTTTTTAAAAGTGACCAGTGCCAAATCAAAACTTGCTAAACCAATTACTGCTTAAAATATTTATAGTGGGTATCATTGAGTGCCTGGTCTTTAGCGTTGGCCGCTCAAAATATTAGTCACACTTAAATTAGTATATCCCGAATTATTCATAAACCCATCTCGCCTGTAAAAATACCCCTCAAAAGTGCTATTTTCAGATTGGCACATTGCCAAAACGAAAAATTGTTGGTAAATTGCCGGTTTTGAGAAGAGCAGACATCAGGCAAGCTGATCATCAGGTCAAAATGGGCAGACGAATCCCCGCGACCTTGTCCTACGAAATCATCCACAAGCAGATCATCGATCAATTTGGCCGCTATCCCCATCGCTGCAAGACTGCGTTACGATGGGG
>NZ_CAKMJU010000015.1:0-43985 GCF_927416815.1 uncultured Acetobacterium sp.
ACCGGGAAAGCCGACAATTTTAGGAACCGTTTCGCAAAAACCGGTGATCGGTTTACCGGGTCAGCCAGCGGCGGCCATCATGGTGATGATGATCGTGCTTCAGGAATTTATGAGCCGGTATTATGGCCAAGACCTTTTCAAATATCAGACCGTTTCGGGGGTTCTAATGGAAAATATCCATGCCGCCCCGGGCAGGCGGACCTTCCAGACTGTGGCGATTGCAAAATCCGAAAATGGTATTGAAGTTCGGCCAACCCACGGTAAATCCGGGATGATTACACTCTTATCCTATTCGGACGGATACCTGGAAATCACCGAAAATGAAGAAGGCAAAAATGCCGGGGATCAGGTTGAAGTGACCTTATTTTAGAAAGTACACAGCTATTATTAATTGCATCACAACGGGAGGGAAGAATGAATACCGAAAATACCGGAAAAAAAGAAGCACGAAATTTATATTTAAAAAATGAAGATCTGGATGCGGCCGTAGCTAAGTATCTGGCATTATTATCCTTTGCAGATGGGCAGCAAAAAGGCCGTTTATTGCCAGTAATCGAAGCCCAGGGATGGGTGACAAAGGAACCAGTTTTTGCAAAAATTTCATCACCTTATTATAATGCCTCGGCGATGGATGGCATCTGTGTGGAAGCAATGGCGATGATTGGGGTTGATGAGCGACATCCCCGGACGCTGGTAAAAGGAATTGATTTTAATTTTGTCGATACCGGCGATGTGATCGCCGATCCCTATAATGCGGTAGTGATGATTGAGGATGTGATCATTAAAAGTGACGATGAGATCACCATCAACAATCCGGTTTCGCTGTGGCAGAATGTCCGGCCGATTGGCGAAGATATCGTCGCCGGTGAACTGATTCTGCCGGCCTATCATCAGGTCCGACCGATCGATTTGGGCGCCCTTTTAGCTGGCGGTATTACTGAAATTGAAGTGCTGAATAAACCCCGGGTGGGGATTATCCCCACCGGAACCGAACTGGTAGAAGCCGGAGCAGCCATGGCAGTGGGAAAAATCGTCGATTCTAATACCCATATGTTTGTCGGTCTGGTCAAGGAATGCGGCGGTCAAGCCGAACGCTATCAGCCGGTACGGGATGACTATGAGCTGATTAAAAAGGCGATTGTCAAAGCCGTTGAAGAAAACGATATGGTGCTGATTTCGGCCGGTTCTTCGGCCGGAACTGAAGATTATACCCGCAGCTTGATCGAAGAACTGGGTGAAGTGGTGGTTCACGGGGTGGCCATTAAACCGGGAAAACCAGTTGTTTTGGGAATCGTGCAGGGGAAACCGGTAATCGGCATTCCCGGCTATCCGGTTTCTGCCTACTTTGTCTTTGAAAGCTTTGTTAAGCCAGTGATTTTGGCCTGTAACCATCAGACCTTGACAGACGGGGTTACCATTAAAGCGGTGCTGTCCAAACGGCTGATGTCGTCGCTGAAATATTTGGAGTTTGTCCGGATGAAGTGCGGCCGGGTCAATCAACGATTCGTGGCAACGCCACTGGATCGTGGTGCTGGGGTGACGATGTCACTGGTCAACGCCGACGGTATTTTAAAAATCCCTAAAAATGTCGAAGGCTATGACGCCGGCGAAGAGGTCGAGCTGATTCTGATGCGTCCCCGCGAAGAAATTGAAAATACCCTGGTTTCGATTGGCAGTCACGATGTGCTGATGGATATCGTCGCCAATATCATCCATAAAAATAAGCAACTGGTCAACCTGTCCTCAGCTCATGTGGGTAGTCTGGGGGGGATTATGGCGATCAAAAAGGGCGAATGCCATATTGCGCCAATCCATCTGCTCGATGAGGAAAGCGGGATTTACAATCTTCCCTATTTAAAACGTTACCTGGCCGATCAAACAGTGGTATTGATCAAAGGTGTTAAACGCACCCAGGGGATGATCATCCCTAAAGGTAATCCTAAGAACATTCAGGGCATTGCCGATCTGATCCGGCCGGATTTAAGTTTTGTCAATCGCCAGCGTGGCTCGGGAACCCGGGTGCTACTCGATTATTTATTAAAAGTAAATAAGCTTGATGGCAGTCAGGTGTTGGGTTATACCCGCGAAATGAACACCCATATGATGGTCGCTTCAGCTGTCAAATCCGGCTCTTGCGATGTTGGTATCGGGGTTTTATCGGCCGCCAATATGATGGAGCTGGATTTTATCCCGATCGGTGACGAAGCCTATGATTTTGTGGTTTTAAAGGAGAATTTGGAGGATCCCCGGGTGCAGATATTCATCAAAATACTTAAATCTCAAGAATTCAAAGATTCCTTGGAGCGGCTGGGGGGATATAGCCTGGAACAGCCGGGAGAGTTAGTTGAACCCTAGACATCAGGGGAGAAAGCAGGAAGCAGATGAAGGATCATTATGGAAGAAAAATAAATTACATGCGTATCTCGATCACCGATTTATGCAATTTAAGATGTATCTATTGTATGCCCGAAGAGGGGATTGAGAAACATCCTCATCGGAAAAACCTGTCCTTTGAAGAAATTCTTGAGCTCATTGAAGCTGGGGTTTCACTAGGGGTCAATAAGATTCGGCTAACCGGGGGGGAACCACTGGTGCGCCATGGAATTGTCGATTTGGTCAGAAGAATCGGAGAAATCCCCGGGATTGAGGATCTTACCATGACTAGCAATGGGATCCTCTTGCCTAAATACGCCAAAGATTTAAAAGCAGCCGGTTTAACCCGGGTGAATATCAGCCTGGATACCTTTGACCCGGTCAAGTTTCATGAAATTACCCGGTGGGGTCAGCTCGAAGATGTTTTTGCCGGGATAGCGGCGGCCAAGGCAGTGGGGATGCATCCGATAAAAATCAACACGGTGCTGATTAAGGGGTTTAATGACAATGAAATCGAAACCTTTGTGAATTATACTAGAGATGAAGCGGTTGATGTGCGGTTTATTGAACTGATGCCCTTGGGTGAATCCAGCGGTTTTGCCGAAAACAAGTACCTATCCAATGATGAGGTATTAAAACGAATGCCAGATTTAACTCCGCTTTTAGAACCGGATAAAACCGGACCAGCAGAATATTATCAGCTGCCCGGAGCCAAGGGTAGAGTGGGGCTGATCAATCCGATTAGCAAGCATTTCTGCAGCGAATGCAATCGGATTCGGGTAACCACTGACGGTAAGATCAAACCCTGTCTCCATTCGGATTATGAGATTGACCTGGTAGCGCTGCGAAAGTCTGGAAAAACTTATCAAGAAATCCTATTACAGGCGATCAATGAAAAACCGGAAAAACATCATATCAATGAAGATGAAAAGCAATTACTCAGAAATATGAACGAAATTGGAGGATGACATGGACAAAGAAATCTTAGAGTTCACCCATTTTAATGACGCGGGTCGCAGTAAGATGGTTGACGTTACTGAGAAAAAAAGCACGCAGCGGGTAGCCATTGCCAAAGGTGCTATCACCATGAAAAAAGAGACCTTGCAAAAAGTCATTGACGGGCAGATGAAAAAGGGCGATGTTTTGGGAGTCGCTCAAATTGCCGGAATTATGGGCGTTAAGCGGACGGCCGACTTGATCCCGATGTGTCATAATATTTTTATTTCCGGCAGTGACATTGATTTTGAAATCGATGAGCTGAATTCCCGAATTCTAATCGAAGCGACGGTTAAAAACAGCGGCCAAACCGGCGTCGAAATGGAGGCTCTAACGGCGGTTTCAGTGGCCGCCCTGACCATCTATGATATGTGTAAGGCGGTGGACAAAGAAATGACTATTGAGACGATCTATCTGGCAAAAAAAACCGGCGGAAAATCCGGCGAGTTTATTAATCCCAACCATCAATAAAAAAACAGGAGAAAGCTAATGAGTGGAAAAGTAATTGCAATTAATATCAGTGAGAAAAAAGGTGTCATGAAAAAACCGATTCCGGTCGGTAATTTTATTGAGGATTTTGGCCTGGAAGGCGATGCCCACGCTGGGAAATGGCATCGGCAGGTCAGCCTTCTCGGCCAGGAGAGTATCGATAAAATGATCGCAATGGGTGCGGCGGGGCTATGTGCCGGTAATTTTGCCGAAAACATTACTACCGAGGGAATCTGTGTATATGAACTGCCGGTGGGAACCAAGTTAAAAATCGGAGAAACGCTTCAGGAAGTTACTCAGATCGGCAAAGAATGCCATTCCGGCTGCGAAATTGCTCAGCAGGTGGGGGATTGTGTCATGCCAAGAGAAGGGATCTTTACCATTATCCTGGAAGGTGGTACCATCAAAGCCGGAGATGCCATCGAGGTTGTCGAGTAGTCAGAGCAACAATCAATTAATTGGCACCAGATTAATAGTCAAATATTGCCAGATTTATGGGATTGTAAAGCATTGATCGAAAAAACTTAAAATTCTTCCAGCGATTTAACAAATTGCAAAAAATGATAGAATCTAGCTTGCATTATCAGAATTTAATGTTACAATAGTAAATGTTATCGCCGCACAAGTGTCTTTCGTACAAAGACAGTCGCCTAATGGAGGACAATATGAATCAATTTATAAATAGTATGGCCGGAGTGGCCTGGAGTATCATCCCGATATTGCTGATCTTCTTTTTGATGTCAGGTATCATGTTTGTTTTTTATTTCAAAGTGAAAATTGAAGAAATATCGGTCTATTTAAAAAGTATTGCAGCTTCCCTCGAAAGGCTCTCAAATCGGCGAAATGACTACTAGAAAGAGTTTTATGGAGGAATTTATGTTTTTTGAAAAAGTAAAAGTTGCAGATCCTGAGATCTATGAACTCATGGAAAAGGAATTGCATCGACAACAAAGTCATTTAGAGCTCATCGCCTCTGAAAACTTCGTATCGGACGCAGTGATGTTTGCTATGGGAAGCCATTTAACCAATAAATATGCCGAAGGAACCCCAGGACACCGTTTTTACGGTGGCTGTGTTCACGTGGATACCATTGAGCAGGTTGCCATTGATCGTGCTAAAGCATTGTTTGGTGCCGAGCATGCCAATGTCCAGCCGCACTCCGGCGCCCAGGCAAATACCGCAGTTTACATGGGGATTTTAAAACCCGGGGATACGGTTTTAGGGATGCGCCTGGATCAGGGCGGGCATTTAACCCATGGTAGCCCGGCCAATCTGTCAGGGATATATTATAATTTCATATCTTATGGTGTCGATCAGATAACGGAAACCATCGATTATGATGAAATAGAAAAACTGATCAAAGACCATCAGCCCAAATTGGTGGTGGTCGGAGCCAGTTCTTACCCCCGAGCCATTGACTTTGAACGAATTTCAAAGATGACCAAGGCCGCCGGTTGTTTTCTGATGGTGGATATGGCTCATATTGCTGGTCTGGTAGCAGCTGGACAACATCAAAGTCCCGTACCTTATGCTGACTTTGTCACGACCACCACTCACAAAACCTTAAGAGGCCCAAGAGGGGGCATTATTTTATGCAAACAGGAATATGCCAAACTGATTGATAAAGGCGTGTTTCCAGGTACCCAGGGCGGTCCCCTGGAGCACATGATCGCCGCCAAGGCGGTAGCCTTTAAAGAAGCCGCAACGCCAGAATTTAAGGCCTACCAGGAACAGGTGGTCAAGAATGCCAAAGTACTGGCAGCTGCCCTTGAAAATCGGGGTTTTCGGATTGTTTCCGGTGGAACCGACAATCACCTGATGCTGCTTGATGTCAGCAAGGTTGGCCTGACCGGAAAAGAAGCCGATGAAACGCTTGGAAAAGTCAATATCACTGCTAACAAAAATGCCATTCCTTATGATAAGGAAAGTCCTTTTGTCACCAGCGGAATCCGCGTTGGTACCCCAGCCATTACCACCCGGGGTCTGGTTGAGGCTGACATGGAAGTGGTAGCTGATGCCATTGAAGCGGCGCTGATTAAAAAAGACATGGAACTGGCACTTGAAAAAGTCGCCTTTTTAACCGAAAAATATCCCTTATATCCGGGACTGATGGGCTAAGAAGTAAAAAGAAGCAAATAAGATCAAAGCAGATCATTTTAAAAACCGGGGTTTGTTGAGTCAAGTCCCGGTTTTTTATTAAGACAAGCCTGGTTAAAAAAAGAATAAGAAAGAGCAGGAAAACATGAACACTTTCATCTATTACAGCGTTCTTTATTTAATCGCAATAAATCTAATCACCTTTTTCTTTTTCAGGAACGACAAAAAACGTTCAAAAAAGGAGGCCTGGCGGATTCCAGAAAAAACGTTAATGGGATTATGTCTGATTGGTGGTTCAATTGGTGGACTTCTGGGAATGCGGCTTTTTCATCATAAAACAAAACACTTTTTATTTGCCTGGGGAATCCCGATTATTTTGATTCTTCAGATCGGACTGAGCCTGTTTCTTTTGTTAGGCGGATTGAATCAGCTGTTTTGATATAAATAGGGTAGGTCAGAAAAAAAGATGTATTCAGGGCTTGACAATTCTTTGAAAAGAGAGTATTCTATAGTGGTGTTCAAAATGATTTATGCGAGAGTGTTGGAACTGGCAGACAAGCACGTTTCAGAGGCGTGTGTCGCAAGGCGTACGGGTTCGACTCCCGTCTCTCGCACCATTTAGAATTTACAAAAACGGCTATTGACGCCGTTTTTTTTATGTCGTAAATTAATGTTATCGCGTATGGCATTAATCTTGGTGGTTTGTTTTTTATTCTAAATCGTTTATTTCAGCCTTTTCTTTATCTTTTTCAGACAAATGATGTTATAATAACCAAATGACACGAACATCAATTAAATGAAAGAGGTTTTAATGAAGTTTCAGGAGATTTCAGATAAGCTGACACAATTTATAAATCGTTACAATTACCTGGCTGAGAATCGACGTGCCAATGTGCTTTTTTTACTCGCTTGTATTGTTTTAAAATATCTAGCGGACAATCAGCGCCTTGATTTTGAAGCCCATCAAAATGATATCAAAAAGAACTTTACCCTAAACTATATCCTGGGGCTCTGGCAGGGAAAGCCCCTTCAGGTGACTTTCTGGGAGCAAGAGCCGGGAGATCCCCAGCCGATTGGGAACGAGATCTGGGATTGGATCTGTGATCTGATCACTGCCACACCCTCTTTGGTCGGCGAGAATCCGGGGCTGATCGGCAGCCTTTACGAAGCAAGTCTGCTGATCAATCATAAGAAAAATCACGGTATCTTTTATACCCCGGAGAACATTGCCACTTATATGGCTGCCAATGTTTTGGGATCAAGCAAAATAGGGGATAAACTTGAAGAAATCCGGATATTGGACCCAGCTTGTGGGAGTGGATCCCTATTAAGTGCTGTTTATGATGTGATTATTTCAAAAAATGGCGAGTTAAGTCCCGATGAGAAAGCGGCACAGCATCGCCAGTTGCTAGAAACTGGTCTGCTGGGCGTGGATCGGGATCCGATTGCCTGCCTGGTGACCCGGCTGATCCTAACCTTAAAAGGAACAGAGTACGTCAAACCTCTGGGAGTTTTTTGCGGCGATATTCTTATCGATGAATTAGTAAAACCGAAGTCGGTCGATGTGGTAATCGGCAACCCGCCCTATGTGGGACACAAGGAAATCCAGGCCGACTATATGAAACTGCTAAAAAACCGCTATGGTGAGGTGTACCGGGACAAGGGCGATCTTTCCTATTGTTTTATCTACCGGGGCTGGGAACTGCTAAAAGCTGAAGGACAATTAATCCATATCACCTCCCGTTATTTTATCGAGGCCTTTTATGGAAAACCATTGCGAGCCTTTATCAGGAAAGCTTTTGCGATTGAGGAAATTGTCGACTTTAACGGTTTACGGGTTATTGAAGGGGTTGGAGTTGATCCAGCCATTATTAGACTAACCAAAGAAAACCAGATCGATGACGGTCAAACCATTCAGATTAAGCGCTTCTTGATCAAAAACCATAAAGCCGAAAGCTATCCCAAATTGATCCAATCACTAAATCAAAAAAATTGGCAAAGCGATCTTTATGAGTCGTTTGAACTATTGCAAGCCAGGCTAAGTGATGATTCCTGGCGGCTTTATTCGCCAGTTACGCAGGGGATCATTGAAAAAATTGAGAAAAAAACACCATTCAACCTGGATAATGTTGTCCAGAGTTTTCAGGGTATTATTACCGGCAATGACAAGGCCTTTATTTTTGAACAAACTGATCTGGCACTTCGTGCCTTTGATCCGGTCTTTTTAAAACCCTGGATCAAAAACAAGGACGTTAAGGCCTACCAGGTAACAAAACCGCAAAAGAAAATCCTCTATACCAACAAGATAAGGGACATTGATTTGTACCCGGAGGTGGTAGCCCATCTGGAAAAATACCGGGAAAAGCTTAAAAACCGCCGGGAATGCAAAAACGGCAAGCTGGCCTGGTATAAGCTTCAATGGGGACGGGATCCGGATCATTTTGAAGGGCGAAAAATCGTCTTCCCCTATAAGGCAACTCAAAATCGTTTTGCCATTGATGAAAATAGATGTTATTTCAGTGCCGATGTTTATGGAATGATTCTCAAACCGCGGCTGTACCACCAGGTTACGGAGGAGTTTCTGGTGATGCTTTTAAACAGTCGGCTGTATAATTATTATTTTAAGTCCTACGGGAAAAAACTGGGAGACAAGCTTTATGAATATTATCCAAACACCCTGCTGCGGCTGGGAATACCGGACATAAAAGATGATACTATTAAGTTTTTTAAAGATACTTATGATAAAATTGTAGAATTAAATGAAAATGGAAACACTGCCGAATCTGGCAAGATGCTTGCTGAAATCGACCGGTGGTTCTATGATTTTTTTGAGTTAAGCCAGACAGAAATAGCCGTGATTGAAACGAACCGGTAATTATGAATGGATCAGCAGTTTTGTAATACCAGAATAAAATGCTATCGTGAAAGGACATTATGCAGGAAAGTTTTTTCAACCAGAATTATGAAGGCCAGATCGCCGATAATGCACCCCTTGCGGTAAGAATGCGACCCCAGACACTGGCCGAATTTGTCGGTCAACAGCATATCATTGGCCGGGGGAAACTCTTGTATCGGCTGATAGAAGCGGACAAACTATCCTCGGTGGTCTTTTACGGACCGCCGGGCACCGGCAAGACCTCATTGGCAAAAATTATTGCCAACCGTACCAATGCAGTGTTTTATGAGCTGAACGCGGTCACTTCGGGGAAAAAAGAAATCACTGAGATACTGGATAAGGCCAAAAACAATCTAGGCGTTTATAATAAAAAATCGATCCTCTTTATTGACGAGATCCATCGCTTTAATAAGGCGCAACAGGATGCGCTTTTACCCAGCGTCGAAAAAGGGCTGGTGACCCTGATTGGGGCGACTACCGAAAACCCCTATTTTGAAATTAACTCGCCGCTGTTATCCCGTTCCACCATTTTTGAGTTTTACAATCTGACCCCGGGAGACATCCGTGATGTGATAAAACGAGCGATCAATGATCGTGACCGGGGTTATGGGGTGATGAAAATTAAGTGTGATCCAGACGCCCTTGATCATTTTGCTGAGGTGGCTAATGGCGATGTCCGCCGTGCCTTGAACGCCCTGGAGTTAGGGATTCTGACGGTCGATAAAAACGAAGCCGGATTCATTCATATTGATTTGGAAACAGCTCAGGAGTGTATCCAGCAACGAGCCGTCCAATATGATAAAAATGGTGATAATCATTACGATACCATTTCGGCCTTTATCAAGAGTATCCGGGGTTCCGATCCCGATGCGGCGCTTTACTGGATGGCCAAAATGATTACGGCGGGAGAAGACCCCAAGTTTATTGCCCGTCGGATTGTCATCTCAGCCTCAGAGGATATCGGCAATGCCGAACCGCTGGCTTTAACGGTAGCAATGGCTGCTGCCGATGCGGTGCAGTTTATCGGCATGCCGGAAGCCCGGATTAATTTGGCCCAGGCAGTGGTTTTTCTGGCCTGCGCACCAAAAAGCAATGCCTCCTATCTGGCAGTCGACGCCGCCATTGATGCGGTCAAGCATATCTCAAACAGCAATGTTCCGGCTCATTTGCAGGATACCCATTATTCTGGCAGTAAAAAATTGGGTCGCGGCATGACCTACCAATACCCCCATAATTATCCCGGCCACTATGTCAAACAGCAGTATCTGCCGGATGATCTAGTCGGTACTCATTTTTATGAACCGACGGAAATGGGTTATGAACGCAAAATGAAGGAATATCTTAAGAAAAATGGAATAATCGAAATAGAATAGATACAATAAAATAAATACAGAAGGAGCGACATTTGAAAAAAGAATTACTAGAACAACAACAAAAAATGTTTAAACTGGAAGAAAATATCCACGGGTTTATCTTGAATAAAGAAGAATTTGTGGATGAAATAGATGGCTTCGCGCGAACCTTTGTCCATCAAAAAACCGGAGCCCGATTAGTGTATATATCAGCCGACGATGATAATAAGGTTTTTTCAATCAGCTTTCGGACACCGTCTACCGACAGCACCGGGGTGCCCCATATTCTCGAGCATTCGGTTTTATGCGGATCAAAAAAATACCCGGTCAAGGAACCCTTTGTTGAGTTAGCTAAAGGATCGCTAAACACCTTTCTCAATGCGATGACCTATCCCGATAAAACGATGTACCCGATTGCCAGCACCAATGCCAAAGATTTTATGAATCTGATGGATGTTTATCTGGATGCAGTTTTTTATCCCAATATTTATGAAAACCCCTATACCTTCTTGCAGGAAGGCTGGCACTATCACATTGAAAATGCGGACGATCCGATTATCTACAATGGGGTGGTTTATAATGAAATGAAGGGTGCCTTCTCCAATCCGGAAGAATTGCTGCAGAATAAGATTTTTGAATCCCTTTATCCGCAGTCCTGTTACCGCTTCGAATCCGGCGGAGATCCGGACGTGATACCAGAACTGACCTATGCTGATTTTCTGGACTTCCATAAAAAATATTACCATCCCTCTAATAGCTATATTTATCTTTATGGCGATGGCGATGTCCGGGCGCACTTGAAATACCTTAATGAGGAATATCTTAGTGGCTTTGAAAAACAGCGAGTTGATAGTGAGATCATGGCTCAGCCGCCGCTTAAAAATCGGACAGAATTGCGGACATCCTATGGGGTCTCAAAAGAAGAATCACTGGAGAATAAAGACTATCTGGCTCTTTCCGTGGTGCTGGGTGATAAATTATCTTATGAAGATGCCCTGGCCTTTGATATTCTAGCTCATATCATATTGAATAATAATTCGTCGCCGTTAAAAGAAGCCTTACTGGATTTAAAAATTGCTGAAGATGTCAGCTACCATTACAGCAGTTCGCTTAGACAACCCTATTTTTCGATTGTCCTTAAAAATACCGAGGAAAAACATCGCGACTTATTTGTCAATACGGTTGAGACAGTGCTAAATAAGCTGGCAAATGAGGGTCTTGATCCCCTTAGCGTCGAAGCGGGCATCAATATCCATGAATTTTCCCACATTGAAGGAGAATACGGTTCCTATCCCAAAGGTCTGATTTATGGGATCGAAATGATGGATGACTGGCTCTATGGTGACGACCCGATCGCCTACCTTAAATACAAGGCAGCTTTTAAAAAATTCAAGGACAGCTGGAAAGACGGTTACTTTGAAAAACTGCTCAAACGGATGTTAATTGACAATACTCACCAAACTTTGGTGACAATTGTACCGGATAATACCTTGCAGGAAAAAGCCGATCAGGCGTTAGTTGAAAAACTGGCGGCTTTTAAAGCCAGTCTGACCCCGGCAGGACTCCAGGCGCTGGTTGATGAAACCCAAACCCTGATCCAAAAACAAAATGAAGAGGATGCTCCGGAAGATCTGGAGAAAATTCCGAAGCTGTCGCTGGCAGATATCAGTCGCACTGGCCGAACCTACCCTCTGGAAGTGACCGAAGTGCTCGATACCACACTGTTATATCACTCAGGTTTTACTGGTGGGATTTCCTATTTAAAACTTTATTTTGATTACAGCGAGCTGCCCCAGGAAGATCTTAAATATTTATCGCTGATGTGTAAAATGCTGGGTAGTCTCAGCACCGAAACGATGGATTTCCGGAGACTGAGTCAGGAAATTGAAATTCATACCGGCGGTCTGTCCTTTGGAATTGAGTCCTATGATGATGTTCATCATTTTGGCGATTTTACCTCCAATTGCTATGTTAAGGGTAAAGCGGTTGCTGAAAATATTCCGACCCTGATTGATATTATGACCGACGTGATTACCAAGACCCGTTATCAGGAAAAAAACCTGATCCACGATATGATCCGGGAAATCAAGACCCACAAGGAGAGTCAGTTCTTAACCGCCGGCCATGTCGTTGGGGTGCAACGGCTACAGTCCTACTATTCTCAGTCGGCACGGCTGTTTGAAGAGTTTGGCGGGATTGAGTTCTATCGTTTTATTGCTGATCTGGAAGCAAATTTCGAAGAAAGATTTGAAGCGCTGGCCGAAAAATTGACCAGCATTGCGGCATTGGTTTTCAACCAAAAAAAACCGCTGATCAGCATCACCGGTACTGAAGAAATCCGCGATCGGACTTTGGTTGCCCTGAGTTCTTATGTTTCAAGGTTGGCTCCCCAAAAAGCGACAAAAAATGCCTTTGCCTTTGATACTGAAATTGCCAACGAAGGTTTTTTAACGGCGGCCAAGATTCAATATGTTTCCCAGGGCTATAATATCAGAGCTTTAGGATACCAATACGCCGGGTCTCAACTAGTCTTAAAAGGCATTCTTTCAATGGACTATCTCTGGAACCGGGTTAGGGTTCAGGGTGGTGCTTATGGTGCCTTTATCAGTATCGGCCGCGGTGGCGACCTGTATTTTGGATCCTACCGGGATCCTAAACTGAAAAAAACCTTTGAAGCCTATCAGGGTGTTGTTGATTATATCAATCAGCTTGATCTCTCAGAGCGCGAGTTGGAAAAGTATATCATTGGAACCATCAGCAGCAAGGATGTTCCGCTGAGCGCCTCGGTGAAAGGTGAAATCGCGGACAATTTCTATTTCAGTGGCGTTACCGCCGCAGATCTGCAAAAAGAGCGGGATGAAATTTTAGAAACCACTGTTGAACAATTAAAAAGCTATGCAAAAATGATTGCGGCAGTGCTGGAAAAAAATGCCATCTGTGTTTTAGGCAGTGAAGAAGCAATCAATGAAGAAAAGGAATTGTTTAAAGTGACCCGCTATATCAAATAGCTGCTTTGAGGGGAGAGGGGATATGAAAAGAAAAGTAGGATTATTGTTGATTCTTAGCCTAGTCTTTTGCACACCTGGTGTTTTGGCAGCAGGCTTGCCGGCCTATGGCGTTGATGAGGGTGTAGTTATTTATGAAGTGAATAGCGGCGATATTCTTTTTGCGCAAAAGCAGAATGAAAAGTTCTATCCGGCCAGTACCACCAAACTGATGACAGCACTGGTGGCGATTGAGAACGGTGATCTCAACGAGAATATTACTGTCGGTACTGAAATTTTATATTTGGATGCAGACAGCAGTACCGCAGGTCTTGAGGAAGAAGAGGTGCTGCCCCTTAACGAATTGCTCTATGCTTTGTTGTTGCCTTCCGGAAATGATGCGGCAGAAACGATCGCTGTGAACATTGGCCGAAAAATTGCCGGGGATGGTTCAATCAGTTCTGATAAAGCCTATGAAACATTTATTGCAGCCATGAATAAGAAGGCCAAGGATCTGGGAATGACCGCCAGCAATTTTACTAATCCCCACGGACTGCACAATGATAATCATTTTACAACCCCGGCGGATTTGCTGATTTTGGCGAAAGCTGCCTTTGCTGAGACCACCATCAAGGCGATCACGCGAGCCAAGGTTCATGAGGTTCAAACGAATAAAAATAAGCACCGGTGGAATAATTCCAATCTCTTGTTGTATGCCAATTTCAATGAGTTATCTGAAGATTTTCGGGTTGCCAATGATCTGTCAGGAACTAATACGGTTTTTAATGGTTACGCAACCAGCGGCAAAACGGGTTTTACTGAAGAGGCAAACAGGTGCCTGGTTTTTGAAGGGGAAGGTAACGATAAGAAAATGATCGGTATTATCCTCAATGCTGATCAGACGACAATTTACAGAGCGGCCAGTGATACCATCAATGCGGTCGTCAAGGAGTATGAGTTACTAGAATGGTCAGACCCTGAAGATGAAGACCGAGTAGTGCAGGTGGTTAACTACCATGTCTTTGACGGAAATAAACTCAAGTACAAGACCCATGATCCATTGGTGACGGCGGTGCTCGAGGCTGAACAGGGTAATTATACAGCCAAGGTTAAGTGGGACGAAACCAAGCTAATTGGCGACGAAACCCTGGCAAACCTGGAGGCAGACATCAAGGAGGGTGAACAGCTTGGTGAATTGCAGGTATACAATGGCGAAACCTTTGTCGAGGCTACGCCAGTCTATGCCGTCAAAGCCATGAAAGCCAGAAACTGGACCGATTATCCGATCCTTTACTGGTATGTGACGATCATTGTGATTCTGATTCTGCTGGCCATTTTACGGATCATGTTTGTCCAGTTTATGCGCAAAAATAACATCAGATATAAAAAGATTAAAATCAAAAAAAAGGCCAATTCTTCTGGCAGCAGATCTTCTCGTCAGCCACCAAAGCGCAGACGTTAGATTTAGCGGTATTATATTGATGGAGTCTGTCAGCAAAGACGACAGACTCCAATTATTTTCGCTTGACATGTATAGACAAGTGACTTATAATTTAGATAGTATTTAAGCATTGAAGTGCAGAATACGAATCAATTTTAAGATACGAAAATGATGCCATGAAGGTATTTCCAGAGTTGAAACTCAGGAGGTGTGCTTCGTGTTTTTTGTATAATTTTAAATTTTGAGGAGGTTTTATTATGCACATGGCAGATGCTTTAGTTTCTCCAGCAGTTGGAGGAATCATGCTTGCGGCTAGCGCCGGAGCAATCGCCTATTCGGCGTATAAATGTAAAGACGATTTAGATGAAAAAAAGATCCCGTTAATGGGTGTTATGGGAGCCGTGATTTTTGCCGGACAAATGATTAATTTCACCATTCCCGGAACCGGTTCGAGTGGACATATTGGCGGGGGGATTTTACTGGCAGCCCTATTGGGACCATTTCCCGCCTTTCTAACCCTAACAGCGGTATTATTGATTCAGGCCTTATTTTTTGCTGATGGCGGGCTTTTGGCCACCGGAGCAAATATCTGGAACCTCGGTTTTTATGCCTGTTTACTAGTGTACCCCTTTATCTTTAAACCGATTGTTAAAAAAGGATTGACACCGACCCGGATCACCGTCGCATCTGTGGTTTCGGTTATTATTGCCCTAACCCTCGGTGCCATTTCGGTGGTGCTACAAACGCTGGCTTCGGGGATTACTGAATTGCCGATGGCAACCTTTATGGGCATGATGATTCCGATTCATCTGGCCATTGGTCTGATTGAAGGGATTGTTACCGGCGGAATTTTAGTCTTTATCTATAAAATGAGACCGGAATTGCTGGAATCATCGATGGATAACAAAAAACTACCTCAAAGCTTGTCAATTAAAAAGGTTTTAGGGGTTTTACTGGTTTTTGCAGTGGTAGTCGGTGGCGGTTTATCACTCTTTGCTTCGGCCAATCCGGATGGTTTGGAATGGGCTCTGGAAAATGTCGCTGGAACGGCCGAACTGGAAACTTCGGGGAGTGCCTATGACAACGCGGCGGGGATTCAGGAAAGCACTGCCTTTCTGCCAGATTACAGTTTCAAATCAACTGACGGTGAAGGCTCGGTCGCTGGAACCAGTGTTTCCGGTATTGTTGGAGCAGGAATTACCTTACTTCTGGCTGGTGGAACCGGTTATCTGATTTATGCTGTCAAACGCAGAAAAGAAAAAGCAGCATAGCGAGATAATACTAATTGAAATGACAATCTTTATATGATAACATTAACAATAGTTTACTTGATAACCTCTGTTTAGCAACAGAGGTTATTTAATATTTAAGTGAAAGGTAGCCCTAATGTCAACAATTACCGACTCGATGAATACAATCAATTCCCTTGAGGAAATGGCCGATGGCAATACGGTTATCCATCATCTCCATCCGATGGTTAAGCTGATAACTACGATGCTCTATCTGGTACTGGTTATTTCCTTTAATCCTTTTAATATAACTGGACTGATGGTGTTTGCCTTTTATCCGGTGATTTTAATGGCACTGTCCGAAATTCCTTACAAACCTCTGTTGAAACGGCTTTTGGTAGCCTTGCCCTTTTCTTTTTTTGCTGGTTTATCCAATATTTTCTTTAATCAGCAACTGGCGCTGATGATTGGACCGGTTCCCCTTAGTTTTGGCTTTATCTCCTTTATTTCAATTATGGTTAAGACCATCTTTACGGTTATGGCGGTGCTGATTCTGATCGCTACCACCTCATTGCCAAAAATTTCTTATCAGTTGTTGTCAATCAAAGTGCCTAAGATTATTGTCGAGCAAATCATGCTGACCTATCGATATATTTCGGTGTTGCTCGAACAAGTCTCAAATATGTATACCGCCTATATTTTAAGAGCACCGGATTCAAAGGGGATCAAAATGAAGGATATGGGTATCTTTGTGGGACAATTATTATTAAAAAGTTTTGACCGCGCCGAGAGTATTTATGTGGCGATGAAATGTCGCGGTTATGATGGCAATTATCTTTATGCCAAACCCAGTCCGATTCAAAAGGTCGATTGGTTGTACCTGATTTTAGTATCAGGTATTTTGTCTGTGATGCGATTTTTTGATCTGAGCCAGTTTATCGGCAGTTTTTTATAATGAGGAGTTCTTAATGCTAGAAATAAGTAAGTTAAACTATGCCTACCCTGACGGTCATCAGGCCATCCGGGATGTAAATCTAAAAATTAATGAGGGTGAGAGCATTGCCCTGGTGGGCGCTAACGGAGCCGGGAAATCGAGCTTGTTCAAGCTGATCATCGGTATTTCCGAGATCAAAGACGGATCGATTAGTGTTGAAGAATTGCCAGTCGAAAAAAAAACGCTAAAAGATATTCGCCGCAAAGTTGGGATGGTATTTCAAAACCCTGATGATCAATTGTTTATGACAAAGGTTTATGATGATATTGCCTTTGGTCCGCGAAATGAATTGCTCGATGAACACGTGGTTGAAGAGCGGGTGGTCACTGCACTGGAACAGCTGGGGATTGTGCATCTCCGGGATCGGATGCCGCATCGTTTATCCGGCGGTGAAAAACGGGTCATTGCGATTGCTTCGGTACTAGCCATGAATCCCCGGATTATTTTGTTTGACGAGCCGACTTCTTTTCTGGATCCCCAGGCCAGACGAAATGTCATTAATACCCTTGACTCCCTGAAAATGACCAAAATTATTGCCACCCATGATCTCGACATGGCTCTTGATATTTGTGATCGGGTGATTATTTTACACCACGGCAGCGTGTTTGCCGATGGCACCGTTAAAGACATTTTGCTGGATGAGACACTCTTGTCTCAATGTCATCTGGAGCTGCCGCTGTGTATGCAAAAACCACGGATTCGATAAAATAGTCGGGAAGAAGTAGTAGCGACTAAACGGATTCACGATTGTCATGCTGCAACAAGCCGCATTGACGCCCTTAAAGCTTGATATGATCAGGCTTTTTTGCATTGAGGGGCAGTTTAGAATGACCGAATGATGCTTAACAGCCGTTCTTCATAAATTTGTTTTAAGAATAGCCAGGGGAATTAGTTTCTTAATTGAAATTTTAAATTTTATAAGATATAATTAATTCAATGTTTGGGAGGGTCAAACGATGATAAAAAAAGATTATTCAAATGTCGGAAATGATATCAAGGATATTGTTCAGGATGCCTTGAATTCGGCGGAATTTAAAGAGTTAAACAAGAACATCTCGGAGACGGTCGCCCGGGCTATGGATGAAGTCAAACGAAGCGGTCAATATTGGCAGGAGCAGCAACGACAACAGCGTGAAAACAACCAGGAAAGCAGAAAGCAGGGCACTAACGCCAGAAAGACCCAGCAAAAAATAAACAAACCACAAACAAGGGATACGGCGGTTAAAAATAGTTATCAGAATGCCTATAGCCCCGTTAAGAAATTGCCAACTAATTTGGTATCAAAATCACCACATGGTCGGATCTCCGGGATGCTATTGAAGATCTTTGGAGGTATCGGCATTGGTGTTTCACTGCTGCTATTACTAATTTTTTCTTCGGTATTTGGCTTTGCATTTAACAGTATGCCACTGATGGGTATCGGTGCCGGGATTCTGCTACCGATTTTTACAATTAGTGCGCTGATGTCAGCAAAGGGTTCAAACCTGAGGGGTAGAGTGAAACGGTTTCGTCAGTATGCCAGTCGCCTGAAAGGACGGCAATTCTGCAAAATCTCTGAATTGTCTGAACCCTTTGGGCGCAGCAAGAAATATGTAGTCAAAGATCTGCGTAAGATGATCAGTTTGGGGATGTTCCCGGAGGGGCGATTTGATGAACATGAAGAATATTTGCTAATCAGCAATGAAGCCTATGAGAACCACTTGAAGCTAAGAGAAGGTAAGAAAATCGAGGAGGATCGAGCCCGCCGCGAACAGGCAGAGCTGGAGCAGAAAAGAAAAATGGAATCAGAAAATCCTGAAATCAAGGCGGTTCATGAGGTGATTGCCGAAGGTCAGGAGACCATCAGAAAAATCAACCAAGCCAATTTGGCCATTGAAGGGGAAGTGATTTCCTTGAAACTGGATCGGCTGGAAAAAGTGATCACCAAAATTTTTGAATTTATTGAAGAAAATCCCGGTGGATTACCGGAAATCCGTAAATTTATGGGCTATTATTTACCCACCACCTTAAAGCTGGTCTCGGTCTATCGGGATTTGGATGCTGAGCCTATTCAAGGCGCTAATATTTTAGCCACCAAAAAAGAAATTGAAGACACCCTGGACACCATCAGCCATGCTTTTGAAAACTTATTGGACAGTTTTTATGAAGACACCGCGATGGATGTCTCAACCGATATTTCGGTGCTTAATACGATGTTGGCTCAGGAAGGTCTGACTAAAAGGGATTTCAAGAAATAAAGCGTACAACTTAAAAGACAAACTGCCAGCAAAGCTTAAGGCAGATTTTCAATAACAGCAAAATAATAGACGAGGAGACTAGCGATGGAAGATAATATGAATGATTATTCCCAGGCAACCCCGACCCTAACCTTTGACCCATTTGAAGAAGAAAAAGTAATGACGGCCAATGTACATCAGGAACTGAAGGGGGAACGGGAAGTTTTTGACGAAAGTCGGCTGACCCCGGAAGAACGAAAAATGGTGGATGATTTTGCCAGCAAGATCGATCTCACCAATTCCAGTCTGGTAATGCAGTTTGGTGTTGGGGCACAGAAAAAAATCGCCGATTTCTCAGAAACGGCACTAAATAATGTCCGTACCAAAGATATGGGCGAAGTTGGCAAAATGCTAGGTGACATGGTGATGGAACTGCGCAATTTTGACATAGAAGAAGAAGACAAGGGTTTTATGGGCTTTTTTAAGAAAAGCAGCAATAAGCTAAACTCGATGCAGACCCGCTATGCGACCGCTGAAACCAATGTCAACCGGATTACCGAGGCACTGGAAAAACATCAGATGCAGTTATTAAAAGATGTCGCCATGCTGGATAAACTCTATGACGTTAATAAAACCTATTTTAAAGAATTATCGATGTATATCATGGCTGGCAAAAAGAAACTCAATGAAGTGGAAAATAAAGAATTACCAGAGCTGATCAAGCGCTCGCAAATTAGCGGGTTACCGGAAGATGCCCAGGCAGTCAACGATCTGTCAGCGATGTGCAATCGCTTTGAGAAAAAAATCCATGACCTCGAACTGACTCGGATGATCTCCATTCAGATGGCGCCACAAATCCGCTTGGTTCAACATAATGATACCTTGATGGCTGAAAAAATTCAGTCCTCAATTGTTAATACGATTCCCTTATGGAAAAGTCAGATGGTGTTGGCTCTGGGTGTGGTTCATTCCGGACAAGCAGCCAAAGCTCAGCGGGAAGTCACCAATATGACCAACGAATTATTACGTAAAAATGCTGAAACCCTAAAGATGGAATCGATCGCCACGGCCAAAGAATCAGAACGGGGAATCGTTGATATTGAAACCCTGCGGATCTCGAATGAATCGCTGATCTCGACCTTTGATGAGGTGTTGAAAATCCAGACCGAAGGTCGTCAGAAACGAAAAGAAGTGGAAGCCGAGCTTGAAAAACTTGAAAATGATTTAAAAGTCAAGATGTTAGAAATCAGACGATAAGCTTACAGAAAAAAATGACAGCATGGGCAGGCGCCCATGCTATTATTTTTTGACAAAGTAACGAGGCCGTATCAGATAGTCAAAATAGAGGAGATAAGCATATGAAAGTGGTGATTGCCCCAGATTCGTTCAAAGGATCATTGTCTGGCTTTGAGGTTTGTGACATTGTTGAAGATGCAATCCTTCAGGTGTTTCCCGAAGCAGAAATAAAAAAAAGTCCCTATTTCGGATGGCGGCGAAGGTTTAGTGCGTCTTTTAATAAATGCCTTAGCAGGTGAAAGTGTTGAAATAAAGGTTCATGACCCGCTTTTGCGGATTATTAAAGCAGAATATGGGATTCTTGAGGGGAACACCGCGGTAATTGAAATGGCCGCAGCTTCGGGATTGCCACTGTTAAAAAAAGACGAACAAAATCCGCTTTTAACAAACACCTATGGAACCGGGGAGATGATTGTTCATGCAGTCAAAGAAAAAGGCTGTAAAAAGATACTCCTAGGCATTGGCGGAAGCGCCACCAATGATGGCGGTATGGGGATGGCAGCAGCGCTGGGGATAAAGTTTTTAAGCGAAGCCGATGAGGAGTTGGAGTCCTGTGGTCAGAATTTAGGTCTCATTAAGACAATTGATTTGAGTCAGGTTGATCCGTTATTTTCTGAAGTTGAGTTTATCATTGCCTGTGATGTGAATAATCCCTTATGCGGAGATCTCGGTGCTGCCCATATCTATGGACCGCAAAAAGGCGCAACTAATCAGATGGTGGAACAGCTGGACAAGGGGCTTTACATCTTGGACGGCTATTTGAAAATTTGGCCGGAAAAGATCTGATCGATCGAAATGGTATCGGTGCAGCAGGGGGCTTGGCGTTACCGCTGGTGGCTCTCTATCAAGCGAGGCTTGCTTCCGGACTGGAGATTGTTCTGGATGCCATCAAGTTTGATGAATTAATAAAAGGAGCTGATTTGATTGTGACCGGCGAAGGAAAAACAGATTGTCAGAGTACCATGGGCAAGGTTATCTCAGGTATTGGCATGCGCGCAAAAAAACAGCAAGTACCGGTAATTGTTGTTTCCGGAGCTCTTGAGAATGGCTATGAAACCATTTTTGAACAAGGCATCTCGGCGGCATTTGCTACATACAGTAATGCCGAAAACCTGGAATGGCACATGCGAAATGCAAAGAAGCTGCTCTACGATACAACTATCAATATATTTCGGATCGTTATGATTTCGGGATGGAAAGCCAAGTAAATCCTGCTAGACCAACTGTTATTCAATTATCTTAATAGCATACAAAAATTAAAACGAATTAAAGCACGATCAATTAGGTAAAATTTATCAGATACTATGGAATTGTAACTAAAAATATGATATTATAGTGACAAATAATATTTGAAAGAGGAATAGAATTGGACGACGTACCATTATCTGAGACGAAAACAAAAAAAACAAGGCATCAAATCAAAATAGTCAAGTGGATGACTGATGGATCTATTTACTGGGAGAAATCTTAGTCAATGGACAGTAGTGTTATAGGTTTTATTGCAGTTCTGGTGGTGATGTTGCTGATGTCAGCATATTTTTCGGCAACGGAAACGGCATTCACCTCCCTAAATCGTATTCGTGTAAAAAATTTAGCCAAGGACGGAAACAAAAGAGCCGCCCAGGTATTGGCGCTTTCTGAGCGATATGATGTTTTGTTATCGACAATCCTGATCGGTAATAACATTGTCAACATTGCTTCCGCTTCGATTGCTACGGTGGTTTTTGTTCGTTATTTCGGCAATGCCGGCGTAACCATATCAACGGCGGTGATGACCGTACTGGTGCTTATTTTTGGGGAAATTTCACCAAAAAGTCTGGCCAAAGATTCGCCAGAAAGCTTTGCCATGTTTTCAGTTCCCTTTATTCGGTTTCTGATGTTTGTCTTGACCCCGGTGAACTTTTTATTTATGTTGTGGAAAAAAATGCTGGATAAATTGTTTAAGGTGAATGATGAACGCAGCATGACAGAACAGGAGTTGCTGACGATTGTCGAAGAAGCTGAAAACGATGGTGGCATCGATCTTCAAGATGGGGAGCTGATCCGCAGTGCCATTGAGTTCAATGACCTCGATGTGGATGATATTCTGACCCACCGGGTCGATGTGGTGGCTATTGATGTGGATAATCCCAAAGAGGATATTGCCAAGTTATTTTTTGATACCGGCTTTTCCCGGTTACCGGTTTATCAGGGGACCATTGATCAGATTATCGGTTTTATCAGTTATAAGGATTTTACCCACTACGTGGCTAATGGCAAGAGCAGTCTGGAGGAAATCATCAGTCCGGTAGTCTTTATTACTCCGAATATGAAGATTTCCAAATTGTTAACCCTGCTCCAGCAGAAAAAATGTCATATTGCTGTGGTATCTGACGAATATGGGGGAACATCCGGGATTGTCACCCTGGAAGATGTTATTGAAGAACTGGTAGGCGAAATTTGGGATGAGCATGATGAGGTCATTGATGAGTTTGTGAAAATCTCGGAAAATGAATATAAGATTTTGGGTAAAGCTAACTTGGGAAAAATGTTTGATCTGTTCGATATGGACGATGATTTTGACGTAATCACGGTAGGTGGTTGGATTGTTGAATTCTTGGATCGCGTTCCCGATGTAGGTGAGTCCTTTGACTTTGAAAATCTGACCTTTACCATTACCAAGTCGGACGAGCGTCACGTAATTGAGATAGATGTTGTTAGAAATGAAATAATTGAGTTTGAAGAAAATGGCAAAAAAATATAACAATAAAAAAGCTCCTGAAGGCGAATGCCTAAAGGAGCTTTTTTTAAGCCATAATTCCATCAACGGTATGATTAAAGGTATCCACATAGCTGTTTCGTTGGTCAATGGTAATTTCCCTGCTTTTTAGTAAGTAAAGATAATCTTCAAAGGACTGAATCAGCAGCTGATTGATCAGACGATATTTTTCTAAAATCACCGGGTCTTTTTTAAAGCTCAGTTCCCAGGTATCCTTCATATAGGAAAAGATATGATTGGTCATATCTCTCATCATCCCGACTAACATCGCCACCCGGGGATTAAGATAATCAGTATCCGCCTCATAGGTGGAGTGAGATGAAATATTTAGCCGCCCCTGATCCTGTAGGGCTTTGTAGGAGGCGCTGCCCTTAAGAATAATCATATGATGGTAGAGTACATTAACGCTGATTTCCAGCTTATCCAGTAAGGCGTTTCGTTTTAAAAAATCGTAGTTGACTTTCAGATCTTCTAAGGTCGAGTCCGGCTCAAACATAATAAAACCGACGCTGGGTTCGATGCCGTATTTCCGCAGGATCTGCAGAGCCTGTTCATTTTCGGCCACGGTGGTCAGCTTGTTAAGTCGCTTCAGTGCTTCATCCCGGCCGCTTTCCAGACCGATTAAGATGTGTTTAAGACCGGCTTCAGTCAGGGCCTTGATGGTCTCTTCTTCAATATCGTTGGCCCGTACTTCAATGCCAAAGTGGAGGTGGCGTTCTTTTAAAAGTTGAGCCAGTTTTAGGACCCGCTCTTTTCCGGCGCGACCGGGACCGTAGAAGTTGGGATCCATAAAATAAAAGTAGCGGATATCGGTCTCCTGCATCACCGCATCGATTTCGGCGATAATGTTCTCCGGACTTCGACCCCGCCACTTCCGTTTGGTATCGCCATAGTAGGGGTTGATATAACAAAAGGTACAGCCACCGTAACAGCCCCGGCTACCGGAAATATTGACTTCGCCAAAAGAATAGGAGCCGGTGCTGCGCAGGGGAAAGGGCAATGAATCCAGATCGATAACCACCTCACCGCGGGTCGCGACAATGCCGTGATCGGTGCGCGCGGCGATTCCCGCCTGGGGAAGGGTGGGGAAATTTTCGGCCAGCGTCAAAAAAGTCAGTTCAGCTTCGCCCAATAGGGCAAAGTCAATGGCCGGACAGCGGTTAAGAATTTCTTCATAGGCAAAGGTGGGGTAAAAACCATAAACGCAGACACAAGCAATGTCATAGGTTTGCTTGATGTGCTTAATAAACTGATAAAGGGTTGTGTTGTCCTCCCAGTGATAAACCAGGTGAATCCCTAAAATCGTGGGTGCTAGCGTTGCAATTTGCTCTTCAATGGTCGGATAATCCAGCTGTTCCAAATAGCCGTCCACAATCGTCACATCAATGTTGTTGGCGGCCAGCATGCCGCCGATATAGCCGGTGTTTAAGCAGGCTGAAAGGGGGGCGTTGGCAATATCGTTGCAGCGGTCGTCGCTATAGGAGCGGGGATGTTCTAATAGAATGACATTCATGAGGTGACCTCCTGCCACATAAAGATATTTTTTTTGGTGTGATAGATTTCCAGCTCGTAGCGGACCCGGTCAAAGGGTGCCGGGTTGTAATAGGTGGGGTAGAGCAAATCGGTTTCCGGGGTAATCACCCCGTTTGCCAGTGCCTGTTGTTCAACCTTGGTACCCGGTAAAATCCGGATATTATTGAGCACAATGGTACCCAAGGTTTTGGAAGCGTGATGGATTTCGTAAATCGCATCGATGAGGTCCTTGGCTTCTTGCTGAGTTGCGGTGGTATCCCCGGGCGTATTGACGAGGAAGTGATAAACTGTGACCACGCCGCTGTTCGCCAGCACCTGAGCAGTGTCGAGGATATCCTGGACACTCATGTGCTTATCCATGGCATCCAGGGCTGTTTGACTCAGGCCGTCGGGGGACAGGGAAAAACATTCGCAGCCGGATTGGGTATAGAGGGCGACGTTTTGGGCTGTCAAGAGGTTTTCGCGAAAAAAACCGCTCCAGTTAATTTTCAAGCCCCGCCGGATGATTTCGGTACAGATCGTATCGAGGTGATCAACCGGAATATTGACCACCGAATCGGTGAAGTGGATCCTGGTGACACCGTAGGTTTCGTAGAGAAACTGGATTTCATCGACCACCGCTTCCGCGGTGCGGCAACGCATTTTAGAGCCCTGCAGGAGCGGATAGGAACAGTAGCCGCAGCTAAAACAGCAGCCCCGTTTGGTTTCCACGCCGATACTTTCGACATATTTATTAACGGTGATGTAGGGGCGGGGATCAAGCAGATCGCGGTTGGGCATCTGATAATCCAGCATATCATAATCACCCACCGGCGGGACGATCACGACCGCTTCGTTTTCGCGGTAGCAAAGCCCTGGCAGGTGGGGTGGGTCATTGAGATTTTCCAGCAGTGGTACAATGATTTTTTCGGCCTCACCGGTCACGCCGAAATCAATTTCCGGATAGTCGCGCATCAGCCTTTCCGGGAATAGTGAAAAACCGGTTCCACCGACTAAGATTTTGGTATTTGCCGCATAGCGTTTAATAAAAGCCAGGCTAACGGCAAAGCTGGGAATCAGTGATGAAGTTTTATTGCCCAAAGGATCAATGTTTCGCAGCGACAGGCAGACCACGTCGGGCTGATGGGTATCCAGCTGCAAGCGCAAATCGCCATAGGGATCGATGGCCATATTCATGTCAAAAAGCTGCAGCTGATGACTAGTTTCGCGCTCGACCTGAGATGCCAGGACGACGATACCGATGGGATAAACCCGCTCGACGTCGATACCCTCCATTGAGAGGGCTTGGATGAAAAGTATTTTCATGGTTTCTCCTTGATTTGATTAGCAGTTAATCGGTATCTTATTTTAAACAGAGGGGCTCCAGGACCGACTGCGATCGGGCGGCAAAGATCAGGGCAGTGTCGGTGGCCAGTGGTATCAGTGGCGAGGTGACCAAGTCATTTTTTTCCAGCTCAGCCATCACCCAGGTTCCCGAAAAAACTTTGCCGTTGTAGGTGTTTAAAAACATATTGATATCGGTCAGATGAGCCTTGACCGGGTTATGTTCAGTAAAGAAATCATGGATCAGGATGATGCCGTCATCGCTTAAATGGCTGGCCGCGGTTTTTAAAACCTGTTCGTTTTCTGACTCAGCGTAGGCGTGGACAATATTCGAAAGAATGATCAGCTGATATTTTTTGGAAAGACCCCATTGCGGTTCCAGAATATTAGCGGGGTGGTAGTTAACCCGATCCGCATAGGCGGTGGCATCGACAAGCTTTTGGGTCTGGGGTAGCATCTGCACAATGTCGAGCAGGGTGGCACGAGTATCCGGAAAGGTCTCTAAAAAGGCCAATGCCATGGCTCCGGAGCCGGTTCCCAGATCCAGAATATCACCGCTGAGTTCGCTAAAAAGGGTGGTGCAGTCGCGGGCTTTTAGTTTGGCCACGTTGTCCATGGCTTTGATATATTTAGCCCGGCGCAGGTTCAGTTGATCTTCGCTGATATCCGTCGGCAGAAAGTTGACCCGACCACCAGCGGTCAGTGAAGCTTTAAGGGTATTCCAGTCGTCAGTAAGATTTTTTCGCCACAGCAGCGAGTCGCCCTGATAAAGGGGACTCGCTGTTAGTAAATATTCTTTGATAATCAATTGGTTATAATAAACGTTTTGGTAGTGTCCCACCAATCCCATGCTGTTGAGAAGTGCCAGGTAACGTTCCAGGGCGCTTTCGTTGGCGCCCAGTTTTGGGGCTAGTTCGGAGAGACAGGCGCCTTGCATCCCGAAATCATCGATGGTTTGAAAAAGATCCATCTCCAGAGCGGTAAAGAGAGCATCGGAAAGCCAGTAGGCGGTGGCCAGGTCTTCTAAATACTGGCCGCCATTGGTTTGGGGATCATAGCCCTTCATGACCATTGGTTACTCCTGCATCGGTAAAGGTTAAGACGTCGCAGATCACCCGGGCCGAGGATTCCACCAGGTGCATTGCCACCGCTGCCCCGGTGCCTTCTCCCAATCTGAAATTGAGGTTAAGCAGAGGCCGTAATCCCAGGGCTTGCCACATTAGCTGATGGCCTGGTTCTTCACTCTGATGGGAGGGAATCATGTAATCCAGGGATTGGGGACAAAGGGCTTTGGCGATCAGGGCACCAGCGGTGGAAATAAAGCCGTCCACCAGAACCGGCACCTGATTAAAAGCAGCCCCCAGGATTACGCCGGCAATCCCGGCGATCTCGAAGCCCCCGACTTTGGAAAGAACATCAATAGGATCGGTTTTATCGGGTTGATGGCGGTTGATCGATTCCCGGATCACTTTGATCTTATTAATCAGGGCGGCGTTATCAATGCCGGTGCCGCGGCCGGTTACCGATGAAACCGGATATTCGGCCATAACCGCTAAAATAGCGGCACTGGAGGTCGTGTTGCCAATCCCCATATCGCCGGTGGCCAGCAGGTTGATTCCTTGTTCTTTGATCACCTTAGAAGCCACATTAATCCCGGCTTCTATAGCGGCAATGGCCTGTTCCCGGGTCATTGCTGGTTCCTGATAAAAGTTTTTGGTACCATGGGCGATCTTGCAGTCGATGATGGCACCTTGTGAAACCAATTCGGGCATATCCACAGCAACGCCCATATCAACAACAATCACTTCCGCTCCAACAGCCTTGGCTAGAATATTGATACCAGCTCCGCCTTTGACAAAGTTTTCCACCATCTGCGGGGTCACCTCCTGAGGGAAGGCAGAAACGCCTTCGGCCACCACGCCGTGATCTCCGGCCATGGTGATGACCATTTTTTTATCGACATTGGGACGGATGGTGCGCTGAATGCCGGCCAGCTGTTCGGCGACAACCAGCAGCTGACCGAGGCTCCAGGGCGGAATTGCCAATTGTTCAATATGATCCCGAGCGGCCTGACGCCATTTGGGGTCAGCCGGTTCGGTATGGTCGATGACGTGTTTTAAGGTATATTTGGTTTCGATCACGGTAGTTATCCTTTCTATTGCTAGTAAATGAATTGGTTAATCTATTCTATCACTGTATTTATGTGGTTCGGAGGGGGTAAGGCAACCGGAATAAATGGCATATTATTGGGGGCTAGTTTTGCGGGCTTGTAATACAAGCCCCTTGGGATGATGCGCAACGCTTTTGGATAATAGACGCTTATTTTTTTCGTAGGGGAGTATAACCGCCCGCAACAGATGATATGTTATTTAGGCCAGTCCAAAAAACTCTGTCGCTACATCCGCAGGACATTTACTGTCGGCACAGACCGCACAGCCATGGGCGGGCTTTTGGGCCGCAAAGGCAGCGATCAGATTGGCCTGATTGATGGCGTTTTTTACTTGTTCTTCCTGATTGCGGGAAACCCGGGCTCGGGACATCGCCAGATCGCGGTTCCAGGCTGCGCCGCCGCGCTTTAAGACATTGGCGGCATTGGCAGCGATCCGGGTGGTTTCGACACCGATGCGGACATCTTCTTCGTTGGGCAGACCCAGATGTTCAGCCGGGGTCAGGTAACAAAGGAAGTCAGCACCGTGCATACCAGCAAAAGCACCGCCGATAGCACCCGTAATATTATCATAACCGGGAGCTATATCGGTGGCCAGGAAGCCTAAAATATAGTAGGGTACATCGTAACAAAGTCGTTTTTGCAGTAGCATCGCAGTAGGGATATGGTTTAGTGGCACATGGCCGGGACCTTCCACCATCACCTGTACCCCGGCAGCCAGAGCCCGTTTGGTCAGTTCACCGGCCACCATTAAGCCCCGCAAGTGGGCTGGATCCAGGGAATCAGCATTGGCACCGGGTCGGATGGCGTCGCCGATGCTAAGCACGGTATCGGTCGCTTTGAGAATCGCAAGCAGCCGGTCAAATTCGGCGTAGAGGGGATTTTCTTTATCATTATGGAACATCCAGCCGGTTAATAAGGATCCACCGCGGCTGCAAATATCGGCAACACGTCCGGTTTTTTTTAATATTTTAAGAAGATCCATATTCAGAGCCGAATGAACCGCCATAAAGTCCATACCAGCCTGACATTGTTTTTCCACCACCTCAAACAGGTCATCAGAGGTCATATTGACCATCAGGCCCCGTTTATCAGCGGCTTCTTTGGCGGCCTGATAAACCGGTACACAGCCAGCCGCGATATTGGAATTAGTTAGACTCAAGGTTCGCATGGTATCGATATCGGCACCCATACTTAAGTCCATAAAACCGTGGGCACCAGCGGCTTCGATGATTTTTAGTTTTTTGACTTCCATTTCCATGTCGTCGCGATCGCCGGAGGTACCCATCAGGCCATTGACTTTGATATCCAGTCCGCCGCCAATGCCGCAGATCTTAGAACGGTTTCGCAGTTTGTTTTTAGGAATGACGATCCGGCCAGCGGCTACCCCGGCTCTGATAAATTCGGGCGTGAAGCCTTCGGCAAGTGCCACCATTTCCATTTCTTCGGTAATTTTACCCTGACGGGCTTTTAACATTTGAGTCATGACTAGTTCCTCGCTTCCTGGTTTTCGTCTCGTAAATACTTGCCGACAATTTTCATGGCACAGAAGTCGCCGCACATGCTGCACTCGGATTCGAAGTCGGTGCTGCGATCCTTCCAGACCTTGGTAGCGGTTTCGGTATCGATAGCCAGTTCCATCTGCCGGCCCCAATTCAGTTCCCGGCGGGCATGGGACATTTCCAGATCCCAGGCAATGGCAGCCGGATGCCCTTTGCCGACATCGCCAGCATGGGCGGCAATGCGGCTGGCCATCACGCCCAGATACACATCATTGGCAGTTGGCATGCCAATGTGTTCGGCCGGAGTGACGTAGCAGAGGAAGTCGGCGCCGTAATAGGCGGCGATCGCTCCGCCGATCGCACCAGTGACGTGATCCATGCCAGCACCGGAATCGGTGGGCAGACAGCCAAAGACAAAGTAGGGAGCTCCGCCGCATAATTGTTTTTGTAACTTTACAGTGGTCTGGATCTGATCCAGAGGCACATGGCCTGGTCCTTTGACCATCACTTGAACCCCGGCCGCGCGAGCTTTTTTAACCAGGCCACCGAGGATCACCAATTCGTGAACCTGGGCGCCATCAAGGGAATCGGCGATACAGCCGGGGCGCATGCCGTCGGCAAAGCTCAGCACGACATCGTATTTTTTACAGATTTCCAGGACCCGGCTATATTGGGTGAAGAAGGGATTCTCACAATGGTTGTGAACCATCCAGCCAATCAGATGGGAGCCCCCATAACTAACCAGTGGATCAATCCGGCCTTCTTCTTTGGCACGGTTGATTACGTCCATGGTGGTGCCGCAGTGCAGGGCTAAAAAGCTGACGCCTTCGGAGGCATGCTTTTCGATCATCGCGAACATGTCATCCGCGGTCATATCTAAAGCAGTACCATATTTTTCCTGGGCCATAGCCAGGGTTTGATAAAGGGGTAGGGTACCGACCGGTCGATCCACCGAGGATAGAACTTTTTCCCGCATTTCGTCAATCGGGCCACGGACACTTAAGTCCATCAGCGTATCTGCCTCGGCCTTGACAGCCTGGTCGATTTTAGCCATTTCGCCATCGATCGTGTCATCCGCTTCATACATGCCGACGCTGGCTGAGACCTTGGTAAACAGACCCTTGCCCACCGCCACCGGGTTGATATTTGGCCGGGAACTCTTTAGAATGACGATTTCACCAGCGGCCATCCCCTGGCGAATCAGTTCGGGATCGATCCCTTCTTTTTGTGCCACATAAATCATTTCTGCGGTGATTTCACCAGCCCGTGCTTTTTCCAGAATTGTCATCGTTTCCTCCTGAATTTTTAAATAATTGCTTGTTCGTTTCAGTCTTTCAAAAACTGACTGAGTACCGACAATTAATAATTGGTCGGTAGGGTGGTCAATGAGATACCTGATGGGTTGAGGCCACCAAAAAACTGAAACTTTGGCAAATAAAAAAGTCCACAGCTGCTATTTTTTACAATAACAGCCATGAACTTTACCTTCGTTCATTCAGGATCGAATCATAGGCAGGTCTCCTGACTCGGGGTTTTAACGCTTGGCCACACCTTCCCATTAAAAAAACAGTGGTTCTTGTGGTTTGCTCCGCCCTTACAGTGATGGGTTCGTTCAGGACTCTCACCTGATTCCCTATTCTCCTTATTACTAAGGCACCATATGTTCGCTTTTCTATTTACTTGCCTTTGATTATACACAGATAAAAATAAATAGGCAAGAAAAAAATAAAAAAAGTCGATTATACAACTCGCGATAAAAAAATCAATAAACTATGTTATAATAAAATCAAGTGAATGAGGGAGGTGAGCGGATGAATATTATTTTGGTCTGGTTGGTCTTGTTTGTCGTTTTTCTGCTGGTTGAATTGGTTACCGCTGGTGCGCTGGTGTCGATCTGGTTTTGTGTCGGTTCTCTGGTGGCAATGGCTACCGCGTATTTGGGCGCCCCATTCTGGGTGCAGATGACGCTTTTTTTAGTGGTTTCGGTTGGTTTGTTATTGGGAACAAAACCATTCTTAAAAAAACACTTGGATCCCAAAACGATCACAACCAATGCTGATCGCATTCTGAAAAAACGGGGAATTGTTGAGGAAGAAATCAACAATCTCAAGGGATCAGGTGCTATTAAAGTCGACGGAAAATCCTGGACAGCCCGAAATATCAAGGGTGAAGTGATTATTCCTGTCGGTGCTGAAGTCGAAGTTGTGGCAATTGAAGGGGTTAAAGCCATGGTTAAGATGGTCGAACAAGACTCAAATCAAATAGAAAACAGGAGGAGTTAAGATGTTTGGATTTATTTTATTGCTGATATTATTCGTTATTTTTGTTGTGGTAATTGTTGTTAACGCAAAAATTGTTCCCCAGGCCAATGCCTATGTGGTAGAGCGGCTGGGTGCCTACCATACCACCTGGGAAACCGGCTTTCATATCGCTATTCCAATTATTGACCGAATTTCGAAGAGAGTCAGTTTAAAAGAACGGGTAGCAGATTTTCCGCCCCAACCGGTCATTACCAAGGACAATGTTACGATGCAGATTGATACGGTTATTTATTTACAGGTCACCGATCCAAAATTCTATATGTATGGGGTAGACAATCCCATGAAAGCCATCGAAAATCTCACCGCCACCACCCTGCGTAACATCATTGGTGATATGGAGCTGGATGCGACACTGACATCCCGTGATGTCATCAATACTAAAATGCGGGTAATTCTCGATGAAGCCACCGATCCCTGGGGGATTAAAATCAACCGGGTTGAACTTAAAAATATCATGCCACCAGAAGCGATTCAGAATGCGATGGAACGGCAGATGAAGGCAGAGCGGGAACGTCGGGAAAAAATCCTCCAGGCCGAAGGCGAAAAAGCCAGTGCTATTTTAGTAGCTGAAGGGGAAAAATCAGCAGCGATTTTACAAGCTGAAGGTTTAAAAGCGGCTGCCATCCTTAGTGCCGAAGCTGATCGAGAAGCTCAGATCAGACGAGCAGAAGGTGAAGCAGAAGCGATTGTCAAGGTTCAGGAAGCGGTTGCCAATGGGGTTAAGATGTTAAATGATGCCGATCCGATTCAGTCGGTCATTGCCCTTAAGAGTTTATCCACCTTTGAAAAGGTGGCTGATGGCAAGGCTACCAAGATTATTATTCCTTCGGAGATTCAGGGCTTAGCCGGTCTGGCGACATCGCTTAGTGAAATTATGAAGGATCAGTCTAAAATCAGTCAATAAAACAATTTAATCAATGAGCATGAATGGGCAATTGGAAAACGCGAGTCGTTTTCCAATTGCCCAAAGTTTTTGATCGCAAAAATTAAGAAAGAAAAAAGTAGAAAGAAGGAATATTTTGGGAATCAGTAATACGCATCTTATCAAACGTTTCATACCATACTATAAAAAATATAAATGGATTCTATTATTGGATCTCTTTTGCGCCACTCTGACCACGGTCTGTGACCTAGTTTTGCCGTTGATCGTTCGGTTTATTACCAATACCGCCATCAATGATTTGACCAGTCTGACGGTGGAGACTATTTTAAAATTGGGACTGGCTTATCTGGTGCTGCGACTCATCGATGGGGTTGCCAATTATTTTATGGCCGATATCGGTCATGTCATGGGCGCTCGGATCGAAACCGATATGCGGCGGGATCTTTTTTCACATCTTCAGAAGCTGCCTTTTTCTTTTTATAGCGACACCAAGATTGGCCAGCTGATGTCCCGGATCACTTCAGATCTTTTTGATGTAACCGAATTTGCCCATCACTGTCCCGAAGAATTTTTTATTGCCGGATTAAAAATTGGGGTGTCTTTTGCGATTCTGGCCAGTATCAACATCTGGTTGACCCTGATCATTTTTGCCGCCTTGCCTGTAATGATACTAACCACCTCTTATTTTAGACGGCGGATGCGAACTGCTTTTAAACAGGCACGGGTTCAAACTGGAGAAATTAACGCTCAGGTAGAAGATAATCTGCTGGGTATCCGGGTGGTAAAGTCTTTTGCCAACGAAAATATTGAAGAGCTTAAGTTTGAAACAGGCAACAGTAAATTTCTCGAAATAAAAAAACAAACCTACCGTTATATGGCCGGTTTTCAGACCACCACCCGGGTTTTTGACGGGCTGATGTATTTACTGGTGGTGGTTTTTGGAGGAATATTTATGATCAATGGCGCCATTAACCCCGGGGATTATGTGGCTTATCTGATGTATGTCACCACCTTACTGGTTTCAATCCGCCGAATTGTTGAGTTTGCCGAGCAGTTTCAGCGGGGAATGACCGGATTTGAGCGGTTTATTGAAATTCTGGATGAGCCCACTGAGTGCAAAAATCTCGACAATGAGTTGGAACTGAAAAATGTTGTGGGTGATATTGTTTTTGAAGACGTGAGTTTTCAATACAACGATGGCAGTGATGCAGTACTTTCAAATATCGATATTCAAGTTAAGGCAGGGGAGAACATTGCCATTGTCGGCCCTTCCGGTAGCGGAAAAACAACCTTGTGCCATCTGATTCCGCGGTTTTATAACGTCACCTCCGGCCGAATTCTCATCGATGGTCAAGATATTCAGAGCCTAACCCTGCATTCATTGCGCTCCCAGGTTGGGGTTGTCCAACAGGACGTTTATCTCTTTTCGGGAACCGTTTATGAAAATATTAGCTATGGTCGGATAGATGCCGATCGGGCAAGCGTAATTCAGGCTGCCAAACACGCCGGCGCTGATGAGTTTATTGATAAGCTCAAAAACGGCTATGATACTTATATTGGCGAACGCGGCATTAAACTTTCGGGCGGCCAGAAACAGCGGCTCAGCATTGCTCGGGTATTTTTGAAGAATCCGCCGATTCTGATTCTGGATGAAGCTACCTCAGCTCTGGACAATGAAAGTGAACGGATTGTTCAGGAATCTTTAAAAGAGCTGACCCGTGGACGAACCACCTTTACGATTGCCCATCGGCTGACGACTATTAAAAATGCCGACTCGATTTTAGTGCTCACCGAAGACGGAATTGTCGAAAAAGGATCCCACGAGGAACTACTTCGGGAAGAAGGGGTCTACTATGACCTCTACCAAATGTACCGGGAGCTCGATGAATTAGACGAAGAGTTTTAGCTGCTTGTCGGTACTAGGGTTGTTTTCAACCCGAATGATTCAGCTGTTCATATTGCCGCAGTTGTAGCCGGCCAGGTCCAGGGTGATGGTTTTGATACCGAGGTTTTTCAGGGTGGCGATCAGGGCCAGGCGGTTTTCGATGACGGCGGTAAAATCGCCGGGGTCGCATTCGATTTTAGCGGTATTGCCCAGCAGCCGCAGCCGGTATTGACTTAAGCCCAGGGATTTGAGAAAATCCTCACCAGCTTCGATGGCTGCAAGGGCTGCCGGCGTGATCGGGGTGTTGGTAGGGATTCGGGTAGCCAGGCAGGCCATGGCCGGCTTGGTGGCAGTGGGGAGATTGTAGTAGGCCGACAGATCGCGGATATCCTGTTTGGTCAGGCCGGATTCTTTTAAGGGGCTGAAAACGCCTAACTCAGCCAGGGCTTTGATGCCGGGTCGGTAATCTTTCATATCATCCAAATTAGAGCCGTCCAGGATGACTTCATAGCCACTTACTTGAGCGGCGTCTTTGATCTGGTTAAAAATAAATTTTTTACAGTGGTAACAGCGGTCGGAAGAATTGGCGATAAAATCCGGCAAGGAAAAGACATCGGCTTCAATGACCAGGGGTTTAGCACCGATTGCTTTGGCTAGAGCCTGAGCCTCGGAAAATTCTGAGCCGGGTAGCATGGCACCATTGACAGTGATCGGCAAAACATTGCCTCCCAGCACGTCAACCGCTACCTGTAGCAACAGGGTGCTGTCGACACCGCCAGAAAAGGCAATGCTGACCTTAGGGAAACGAGTAATATTATCTTTCAGGGTCACCAGTTTTTCAGCAAGAACCGGGGATAATGGTTTATTCATATTCATAACGCTCTCCTTATGTGCAGACGATCAGCCGATATATCGGCTGTGGTTATATTATAACTCCTTAAGAGACTTTCCTGCCAGTAAATATTTTGTTATAATGTTTCCATTAGAGGATAGGAGGATTATCAAATGTCCAAAAGAAAAGCGATTTCATTGGTGGTCGGAATCGGGGTGTTAATCATCATCGTTTTGATTATTTATGGGGTTACCAATACATTGAATCACACTAAAAGAGCCGATCATCTGGTTAAAGGGGTGGATCTATCGGCCTATCAGGGAGAGATCGACTGGGAACAACTAGCCGAACAGAACATTGATTTTGCTTTTATCAAGGCTACTGAAGGGGATGATTTCGTCGATTCCAGGTTTAAGACCAATTGGCAAGAAAGTCAGAAAACTCAGCTCAAGGTAGGAGCCTATCATTTTTTAAATTATGACTCCACCGGCAAAGTCCAGGCCAGAAACTTTATTGACAATGTCCCGGCTTCAAATAAAAACCTGCCACCGGTGATCGATCTGGAGTTATACGGGATCTATGAGGATAATGCCTTGCCCAAGGATCAGGTTAAGGTCATCCTCGATGAACTAATAAAAGAACTAGAAGATCATTACGGGGTTAAGCCAATTATCTACACCACCCAGCGGATTTTTAAAATGTATATCGGGACCGACTACAAAGACTATCCGATCTGGATTGTCGATCTGGATAATTCCTGGCCAGAAACCTTGCCAAATGGAGAAACCTTCACCTTCTGGCAATACAGCCACCGCGGCATGATGGATGGTTACGACGGCGATGAAACCTTCATTGACATGAATTTATATAATGGCACCTACGCAGAATTTATCAAAGAATTCTTTTAATAAGTTAAGAAAAGCTGCCATAATGGCAGCTTTTCTTGTTTAAGGATTTGTGTAGCGATTTTTATAGCGTGTTTTTATTATAGACTTGCTTTCCATAAACCATGAAGGTTACAATATTCATAAGCAGCAATGACCTTATCACCAGGTGTCAATGCAAATTCGGCTTTAGGGGCGCCTGTTTCTGCCAGACATTTTCGCTGGCCACCTTCGGTTGTTTCAAGATAGATCCATGAGATATGGTGTTCAGGCGTCATTGGATGAGGAACGCTTCCGATATCGACAGTAACAGTACTGCCACTTACAGCGATAACTGGAACATGTTTTTCCTGGGCGGCATCCGTCGTATTGGCAACAACTTCAGTCATGGGATCGCCACAACAGATCATTTCGACACCCGATTCGTGAATCATACCCACAAAATTACCACAATGTTTACAGACGAAAAATTTTGGTTCTTTACACATAATAGACCTCCTAAGTCAATGTTAATCTTTACTTGTTATATTCCCAATAAATGAGAGAATAAACAGATAAGATTAATCTTGATTATATTATAGCATAGGATTCAGAAATGTGAAGATACAATTTGTTGATTTCGAAAGGAGAGAAGCGCAGCTTCGAAAAGAAAATGGAAAAACAATGGCTTATATGGGCAAGAGAATTGCAATCAATTTCTCAATCAGGATTGACCTACTGCAAAAATGATTATGATCTGGTTCGTTATCGTGAAATCGAAAAGCTGTCTCGAGAAATCATCGAAAAACACACCGAGGTTTCCCATGAGGTGATCAAGGAATACTACGTCCGGGAAGAAGGCTATCTGACCCCTAAAGTGGATGTTCGTGGCGGTGTTATCGTAGAAAATAAAATCCTGCTGGTTCGGGAAAAGGTTGATGGCCGCTGGTCGCTACCGGGTGGCTGGGCCGATGTCAATCGGACGCCTCAGGAAAATGTCATCAAGGAAGCCTTTGAAGAGGCCGGTGTGCTGGTTAAGCCAATTCGGTTGGTCGGACTGCTAGATCGCAGTAAGTGGGTTCAGGATACCTGTCCCTATACCATTTATAAGATCCTGATGCTTTGCGAATTGCTGGAAGGTGATTTTAGATGCAATGCTGAAACCATCGAGAGTGGCTTTTTTGCCATGGATCAGCTACCGCCTTTGTCCCTGGGTCGCACCACCGAAGCACAATTAGCGCTCTTTTTTAAAGCCCACCAAAATCCGGAATACGATCCAGTTTACGACTAAAATTATAAAAATCGATACAACAGCAAAAACCGGCGATCAGCCGGTTTTTACAGTTTGCATTATATAACAAAAGAAGTTGGTATGTTGGCGCAGGTAATGGGGGTGGTAATCAGGTTAGAAACTCCGCCTTGACCCTGAGCATGGAGGGTTTCTTCCATCGACCTGTTGATGGGTAGTGATCCAGCGATCATTTGACCATCTTCGGTGGCAGGAAAGAAATTTCCGTTCTTGTTCAGGAAGGTAGCATAAACCCGGAATTGTGTCACTCCGTCGGCGTCAACAAAGGAGTAAAAACCATTCAGGCCTTCTACAGGTGTATAAAAAGCAAAGGGCAGTTCACCATCATATGCGGTAGTAATACCATTGCCTCGATCTACCTTGGTCAGCGCAGAACTGCTGTTTTTCAAAGCCAGATGTACATTTTGTTCATCGACCTGATATTCGACCTGGTAAAAACCTTGACCGATGAGATGGGAC
This sequence comes from uncultured Acetobacterium sp., assembly GCF_927416815.1. Lineage (NCBI taxonomy): Bacteria > Bacillati > Bacillota > Clostridia > Eubacteriales > Eubacteriaceae > Acetobacterium > uncultured Acetobacterium sp. The sequence goes on from NZ_CAKMJU010000015.1 coordinate 38,199, forward strand.
TGACCTTCGGATATGGCTTCTTTCTTTCCATAAACGTAGTAAACTGGTTCCCCAGCGATATTGGTAAAACCGAAGACCCCAAACTGAATGGTGGTAGTGGCACCGCTAGGATCATCTGGGATCGGGTTGGTAATACTTAATATTGAGTCTAAATGGAGTCCCGCTGGAATAGTTGCTTCGGTGGGGACCGTCATCAAGGTGAGGTACTTGGTAGAGCCGTCATCTTTGTTGCAACCGGCGAATAGTAAAACAATTAGGGAAATGATTATAACAGTTAAAAATCTTTTTTTTGGCATGCCGTCGCTCCTATTTCAAAGTTAAGTATATTTTATAACACTTTTTAATCAATAGCAATCACACTTTGGTCACAATTATGTCTAAGAACCAAACTTTCCTTGTGATTATGATGCTTTTCGTTTAAAATGATATCGTATTGTACAAGTTATTAAAAACGAGCATTTTAGATATGATTTATGACGTGATAGATAGCAACTTATAATTATTTCAACCATCAATGGAAAGAACCCATAATTTGTGAAAAATTATACAAAATTATCAAAAAAAGACTTTTATTCTATTTATAAATGTGCTATAATAACTTTCGTGGCCAACGGAAGTATCCTAGGTCACGATGCGTGCCCTTGGCTCAGCTGGATAGAGCGTTCGGCTACGACCCGGAAGGTCGGGGGTTCGAATCCCTCAGGGCACGCCATAAACCGCATTGTAATCCCATTCGCAAGTTTCTTGTGGATGGGATTTTTTATGTTTTAACCGAATTTTAACCGATAGAGATAACATTTGTTATTTCCTCAACATTGCCTTGATCAGCCGGGGCTACCAATCTGATCTTGAACGAAAAAATGATCTGTTTATTCATGATTTTCTGGAGCTACTGAATGTAGAAAAGATCGATTGCCAGATACCAGCGCTGGATGAAGACAAGATTCGACAGGCACTGGTTAAGATGCCCATTGGGGTGGATGAAGATTTTATCGTTTCTTTTGTTTTGAATGGGTATCGGTTATTGATTAATATGAAAATTTAAAAATTAAACAAAGTTTTTACTTTGCGAAGTCCCTGTCCGATCAAATCGGCCGGAGGTAGAGCTTTCGGGAAAGAAATGATGAACATTCTCAGAATTAATTAAAGAATATTCGTTGCGAGCTGAACTTCTGAATAAACGAGCGCACCATCCAGGTTCCCTACGACTTTGAAATTTGGCCACATGCGAACACTAACTGAAAGTGGCAGATTCATACTAGCGTTCAACTCAGAGAATGTTTAGATATGATTGTTGTGGGTAACTAAAATAATAGACTGTTTTTCTGATTGGAGTCTAATTGACTTTTGTCTCTGAAAAAAAGCAGCTGTTTAAATATAAGTGTGGAGGTTCCATGATGAAAGCAATTGTTGATCGGGATACTTGTGTTGGGTGTGGTTTGTGCGAATCGGTTTGTCCGAATGTGTTTGAAATGGACAATGATAGTATCGCTGAAGTGATTGCTGATGTAATCACGTCGGAAAATGAAGCCTGTGCGATTGAAGCTCAGGATGAGTGTCCAGTAAGCGCCATAACTGTCGATTAAAAACGATCGTTTAACCGCATGAAAAAAGTGTTTGCTTGAAAAAGAAGTTCTTGGCATGGTTTATGCAAGCGATGATTTAAGTACGTGAACACGTCGGGATTTTTAATGGTCTAGTAATTATTGAAAACATGTATATAAAACCCGATTTCAGTTTAAAAATTGTGATCGGGTTTTATATACATGGTTAAAAAAAAGAAAGGATGTGAACGGGATGGATAAAGAAAAGATAACTCAGAATCCCCAGAAGACTCAATCTGAAGGAACATTAATGGGTGATGATCAGTTAACCTAATCACCATATAGCCTTGGATAACAAGGAAATTTCGAAAAAGAATAATGAACATACGCATAACCACGCTCCTGGGAAAATGAATCAAATGCCTCAAGCAGACCGACCGGTTTCCCCGGCAGAAGAGAAGCATTCACACCATCCTGTTCCAGAGCATGGAGAACATCCCGTACATGATGATCATCACGCAATGATGGTGGCGGATTTCAGAAAAAGATTTTTTATCGCTTTGATTATTACGGTACCGATATTACTTTTATCGCCAATGATCCAAATGTTTATCGGCGTCGATTGGCGTTTTACCGGAGATTCCTATTTACTGTTTGGTCTTTCCACCATACTTTTTATTTACGGCGGAAAGCCTTTTCTTACTGGAGCCAGGGATGAGCTTAAGAAAAAATCACCGGCAATGATGTCACTCATTACGCTTTCGATAACAATCGCCTATATCTATAGTACCCTAACGGTATTTTTTATAAACGGCGATGATTTCTTTTGGGAACTCGCCACATTAATTGTCATTATGCTTTTAGGTCATTGGATTGAAATGAAATCGGTAATGGGCGCTTCAAGGGCATTGGATGAATTGGTTAAATTGATGCCTGAAGAAGCACACCAGATAACGGTCAACGGTGAAATCACTGATATTCCGGTCAAACAATTGAAAGCAGGGGATGCTATTCTTGTCAAGCCGGGAGAAAAGATTCCAATCGATGGTTTAGTTTATGATGGCAGATCAGCAGTGAATGAATCGATGATTACGGGAGAATCAGTCCCGGTTGAAAAAGAAAAAGGCGATGAAATCGTCGGTGGTTCCATCAATGGTGAAGGGATTTTGAAATTTAATGTGTCGCGAGTGGGAGAAGAGACCTTTCTGTCACAAGTGCTAAAACTTGTTCGCGAAACCCAGGATTCAAAATCCAATACCCAACGATTAGCAGACAAAGCAGCCAAGTGGTTGTTTTATATCGCCGTGATTGCCGGAACATTGACTTTTTTGGCATGGATGTTCATCTCACAAGATCTGAATTTTGCAGTTACCCGCGCAGTCACTGTTATTGTCATTTCCTGCCCTCACGCATTAGGTTTGGCCGTACCGCTGGTAACGGCTGTTTCGACAAGCATCGGTGCGCAAAAAGGTCTTTTAATCAGAGATCGGGCAGCATTTGAAAACGCGCGAAAACTGAATGCTGTGGTTTTCGACAAAACCGGAACCTTGACTGAAGGTACATTTGGGATAACGGATATCAAAGCCATTGGCATAACTCAGCATGAACTCCTCTCACTTGCCTATTCAGTTGAAGCAAACTCGGAACATCCCATTGCACAGGGAATTGTAAATGAAGGAAAAAAATTAAACCTCAAGTTGAGGGAAGTAAAAGATTATCAAAATATTCCGGGTAAGGGACTAAAAGCCAAGGTAGATGGACGTGATATGATGATTGTGAGTCCTGGTTATATGCGTTCTGAAAAAATAGCTTTTGACGCTGAGCATTATGAAAAACTCGCCCAAATGGGAAAAACAGTGGTATTCATATTAGATGGCGACACCCTCCTTGGCTATCTTGCATTATCAGACATTATCAGAGATAGTGCCAGGGAAGCGATTGAGATGCTAAAGTCGATGGCGATCGAAACGATTCTATTAACCGGGGACAATCAGCGCGTTGCCGCTTATGTTGGTAATCAGCTGAAGATCGATACCGTGATTGCTGAGGTATTGCCCCAGGAAAAAGCAGCTAAAATTGCGGGGTTTATTAAAGAAGGCAAGATCGTGGCAATGACTGGTGACGGTGTGAATGATGCACCATCACTGGCACAAGCTGATTTAGGTATCGCCATCGGAGCTGGAACCGATGTTGCCATTGAAACGGCGGATGTTATTCTGGTACGAAGCAATCCACTGGATGTGGTAACAATTTTAAAATTGTCAAAAGCAACCTATCAAAAAATGATCCAAAACTTGATCTGGGCTACTGGTTATAATATGATCGCACTGCCTTTAGCAGCAGGGATCCTGTATTATCAAGGGATCGTCATAAACCCAGCTGTAGGTGCAGCACTAATGTCAGTAAGTACAATCATCGTGGCAATCAATGCAAAACTACTTAAAATTGATTAACATTTGCTATGGTATCTGATAGCTGATCTAGGTGGCCTTTCACGTCGGAATATACAAAATGCATTATTGAGATTTTATATGAAGTTGTTAAAAATGAGAATATTCTAATTAAAGTGTTTGCTAATATAAGTATATACACATCTTTAAAAGACAAGGTAGAACTGTTCGGTAAAAAGCATCATGGCGGACTTACAGGATAAAGGTATGATTATCCGCAAAGGGAATAATCGATCTGGGGAATGGATCATTAAATTATGTGACAAAAATTAAATAATTCTTAATCAAATGCCCTTGATTTTCTTGATAATTGTCGTACATACGGTGGGGTATGCCATAAATCGCATTGCAATCCCATTCGCAAGTTTCTTGTGGATGGGATTTTTTATAGTGCGCCCGGCATGGGCGCAATCTAACGGGTGAAAGTCCCGAGCACGGGTAGGTAGTGCCAAGTGCATAGCTCAAGGCAAGGGTGTCCCCGGCGACGGGGAATCTGAAGGAAGCCGGCGGCAAACTTCTGGTCTGACGAACAGAAATCACATGAGGCAACATCAGCTGGGTAAGGTTGCCATCCAAACCGAAGCCCAAAACTATCCGGAAGCTGATGATGTAGATGTGGCAGATAGATGGAAGGAAAGATTGCGTTCTTACCCGGGGAGATCTCACGGACATGTGGAAACAGAGTATAAAGCATGGTTGAAATAAGATTTATCGTGAGAAGTCAGCTGAGGCCATAGTACAGAGACATACTAGATGTTGAAGGAAGGGCTGAACCAAAGGAGGTGACGATCAATGAAAATTACTGACAGTGATCAATTAAAACACAGACAACTTCGAATGGAAGACTATCTGCAAAAGGTATCTGCGGAACAGAAAGACTATGCGGAAGTGTGCGTATCACCAAAGATAATTGAAACGGATATCACCAACACGAATGAGCAGACGGAAGGCTTGCTTGAGCAAATTCTAACCCGTGATAATCTGAACCTGGCATACAAGCGGGTCAAGAAAAACAAGGGTGCAGGTGGAATCGATGGCATGCAGGTGGATGAACTTCTGCCCTACCTGAGAGAAAACCGGAATGAACTCATCACAGCCATCCGGTGTGGCAAATACCACCCAAAACCGGTGCGCCGGGTAGAAATACCCAAAGACAACGGGAAAACAAGAAAGTTGGCAATACCGACTGTCGTTGACAGACTCATCCAACAGGCAATCAACCAGGTGTTGACCCCCATTTTTGAGAAGCAGTTTTCGGATAACAGTTTTGGTTTCAGACCGAAACGCAGTGCACAGGATGCACTGAAACGATGCCAGACCAATATGACAGAAGGCTACAACTATGTGGTCGATATGGATTTGGAAAAGTATTTTGATACGGTAAACCAGAGCAAGCTCATTCAGATTTTATCAGAAACGATAAAAGACGGGCGGGTGATTTCGCTGATCCATCAATTCCTGAACGCAGGAGTAATGGTCGGCGGAATGTTTGAAGAAAGTAAAGAAGGCGTCCCTCAGGGAGGCCCCATCAGTCCATTGCTGGGAAATATCATGCTCAACGAATGCGACAAAGAGCTGGAACGTCGCGGGCACCGGTTTGTCCGTTATGCCGATGATCTGATGATCTTCTGCAAAAGCAGGAAAGCAGCAGAGCGAACACTCAGTCACATCGCACCGTTTATCGAAGGAAAGCTATTCCTGAAAATAAATCGGGAGAAGACGAAAGTGGCAAGGATCACTACAGTAAAGTTTCTCGGATATGGATTTTACACCTACCGAGGACAAGGCAGGCT
>NZ_CAKMJU010000016.1:0-2507 GCF_927416815.1 uncultured Acetobacterium sp.
GCCTTGGTCAGTTTCAGCTTAGCCTCGCCACCATTTTCGGCAGCCAGATTATTGATTAAATCATTTCCATTACCATCGGTAAGTGCGATATTGTCAGCCGTCAGTCCTGCCACCGACTTAACCACCAGATTCTGGATTCCCATAACCTGTTGCCGTGTTAATGTCGCCCCTGGTTCAAGATGAATAATAACTGATGCGGTGGTACTTTCAGTTTCCTGAAGATAAAAGACATTTTCTGTCGGTACTGAAATAGTAACAATGGCGTCTTTTACACCATTGATCGTTTTTATACTGGCACCAAGACGCTCCTGCAGCTGCATATTTTCATATTGCTTACGTTCGTAGTCGGTCGCAAGCATGCTGTTGTTTTCTTGAATAACATAGTAGCTCAAACCATTTTTCGGGTAGCCCGCGGTCGCCAGTTGCATCCGCACCTTGGCCTCATCGCCAGAGGGAACCATAATATTCCCACCGGCATCAAGCCTGACATCGGTCTCCATTTCTGTCAGGGCGGCCATAATTTCAGTGGTTTCTGCTTGAGTCAAACCAACAAAAAGCGGCACATACTCCTTATTATTCAAAAAAATAGTCAGCCCGATGGATGTCAACAAGACCAACGCTACCCCACCAATCATCAGCATCTTGGCTTTTTTGGAGGTTCCCGTCCAGAAGTTTTTGATTTTTTCTAAAAAAGCCTTAATTTTCTCATTCATCGTCTATTCTCATCCATCCAATGTATTTACTGTCAACGTTTCTTCCTAAACCGGTACATTCAAATAAGGAATACCGATCCTTGAAATAAAATCTATGACCGGTACTCTCTCCTGGTTTAAAGTAATGTTTTGATATGACCAAACTTATAGGCCGGTATTCATAACAGCCTGATAAGACTCCAAGACCTTATTGCGGAGCTGAACCATGGTTTGCAGGGCGACATCAGCCTTAGCTGTATTGATCATCATGGTGTGCATATCATCCATGTTGCCAATTGACAGATTATAGGCATCGACCTTGGTGATCGCTTCAGTTTCTTCAACATTATTAATGGTGTCCTGGAGGATCGCTTTAAAATCTCCGGCAAGGCCAGTATCGACAGCCGCCCCAGCATTAGCCGCATTTCCCCCAACAGTGCCAATACTGGCTCCGCTGATAATTGAATTCATGGGTAAGATAAACATTCTATTCTCCTTTTATCGGCCGATTTCGAGGGCCTTTAGAACTAGCGATTTTGTCGCATTAAACGCTGTTACATTTGCTTCATAGGCACGGCTGGCACCCATTGCGTCGGTCATTTCCTGGGCAGTATTGACATTGGGGTACAACACATAACCCTCAGCGTTGGCATCGGGGTGGGTGGGATCATAAACCGGAACCAAGGCCGATTCATCTTCGATGATGGCTTGAACCTGAACTCCGGCTTTTTGAACGACGCCAGTTGCTGTTTTAAGGGCATCCATAAAGGTACCCGTATTGACGCTACGTAACACCGTCATTTTGCGACGATAAGGCTCGCCTTCTTCGGTTCGCGTGACCTGAGCATTGGCAATATTTTGAGCCACAATATCCAAACGATATTTTTGCGCAGTCATGCCTGACCCCGAAATATTTAAAGAACTTAAATAACTCATTATCTGCCTCCATTAATCGCATATTTTAATCTGGAGTAGGAGTCACTAACGCCACGAACAAGCGAATTATATTGCAATACCGACTTGGTCATGTCAATGTTTTCAGACTCCATATCGACGTTGTTACGATCCAAACGATTAGACGTCGCCCCCTGATAAACATTGATATTTGAATTATCGATCGTTTGAATGCTTTCCATTTTGTCAAGAAAGCCATTTTTACTGGCATTTGCAGTTGTTTGCAGCTTGTTGATTTCTGCTTTCAATGAATTTTCAAAATTGACTTTGATGGCTTTATATCCCGGTGTTTCAGCATTGGCAATATTATTGCTGGTTGCCTTTTGTTTTTGCCAGGTACCATCGAGAGCCTTCTGATATAGGGCTGAGGTTATTGAATCGCCGATCATTGTATCCTCCTTATTTATAGGCTGACCTGAACTGCCAGCGCCTTCTATAATTTTTATTATTGCATACTTTTGTTAAATTAATATACTCTTTTAATCATTCATACACAACATTTGCATACAAAAAAATTACAATACTTAGTCATATTAACATAATACCATATTTTTTAAAAAACAACAATCAGATTTCTGTTCTGCCTAAGTTGAAGTTAAGTTAGCCGTTTATCAAAGCTATCTATCGGTTTGCTTATTATTAAAACAGCAACGCGAACAAAAGCAACATTACAATATGTTATTCTCACTAATTTCATTATAGGGTGTCACGCAAAAAAAAGCAACCACGGTTGCTTTTTTTAGGTTATTTTAATTTATTCTTTTGATTTATTAAAACAGCAACAAAAAAACAAGCCTATATAAGGCTTTGGGGGATTTTTTCTTTATTCAACTGTCAAAGACCCGGCAAAGAAATAAAATA
>NZ_CAKMJU010000017.1:0-8765 GCF_927416815.1 uncultured Acetobacterium sp.
TTCCCGATTATAAATTTAGCGAATGAGGTGACTTATGTTAAAAATGATAAAGAGTGGCATCTTTGGATTGGCAATCGGGGATGCTTTGGGGGTTCCTGTCGAATTTGACGACAGAGAAACCCTAAAACAGAATCCGGTTACCGATATGTGGGGCTATGGCTGTCACTTTCAACCCAAAGGAACCTGGTCCGATGATACCAGCCTGACCCTCTGCCTCATGGACAGTCTATCAAGAGGGCTTGACTACACGGATCTGATGACCAATTTTTTAGCCTGGATGGAACGTGGTGCCTTTAGCCCCTTCGGCGAACTTGTGGATATCGGAAATGGAACCTATGCTGCCATCACTCGATTTAGAGAAGGGACTCCGGCTGAAAAATGCGGTAGTACAAGCGGCCGCAACAATGGCAACGGTTCCTTGATGCGCATTCTCCCGCTGCTTTTTTACCTTAGAACACACTACGGCAAGGATTTTATACAAAACACTGAGGCGATGAATATTGTGCATCGCATTGCCGGCCTTACCCACGCCCACTGTCGCAGCCAGATTGCCTGTGGCATTTATCTCGCCATCGCTGACAAGATTCTTGATTGGAACGATCTGTTTACCGCTGTTGTAACCGGCACCCAACAGGCCTTCAGCTACTACAACCACTATCCTCAGTTTTCAAAACAATTACCCCACTATGACCGGATTAAGAACCACGATTTTCACCTGCTCCCGGAAAGTCAGATCAACAGCTCTGGTTACATGGTTGATACCCTGGAAGCCGCTCTGTGGTGCCTTCTAAATACGATCACTTATGATGACTGTGTCTTAATGGCTGTCAACCTGGGTTCCGATACCGATACCGTTGCTGCTATCGCCGGAGGGCTGGCCGGACTTTATTATGGTTATGATTCTATTTCTCCGAATTGGCTCAGCGCCTTGCAGGCTAAAGACTTAATTAACAACCATTGCCAGCAATTTCACCTGTCCCTGAATTAAACCAAACGCACAGCAGCCACCTGCAAGCAATCGTCGATAACTATCCCAAATTTATTCTCACCATAGAAATTCCTGTTTTTAATGACTTTACCGGGATCAAAATTGTCAATATACTCGATTTTCTACTAAACTAAGCTTCGTATAATCTGCAAAAAGCCCTCTCATTTCAATGCTCCAGCACTGAAATAAGAGGGCTTTTTACGTTTGAGAGGTAAGATCCAGGGTGTCTCATATTCTTTACACAATCACCCGAACCACAAAGAATGCTTTGCATTCTGGACATTGGACCATATGTTTTCCCCGCTTGATTGGAAGCTTCAAAGTCTTTTTACAATGAAGGCACTTCCGGTAACGATGTGTCCGAATTCCTTTGATCCGCCGAAAAAAGATCCGGCCTTCTTTTTTAATGGTATTCCACACTTTTGAAAATTTTTCGTTTTCCATCCGACGACGACTAATGTTGCGGGAAAAACCCCGTAACACGATCAACACGATTAAACCATTTGAAAGAATCATCAAAATCGTCGAATTGACCATCATATTAATCATCATCAGCCCCAGAGCCAGGAATAAGCCGGCATAATAAAGTTGATCAATGCCGTAACGACCGACCATGAAGCGGTTCAGCCTATTTTTCAAGCTTTCCATTGATTGTCTCCTAATCTATTTAACCACAGGTTCAAAACACTAATCCTAAAAATGACAACAAAAACTGAATCGCATAAAAACCAATGAAGAGCTTAACAATGGTACCCAGCGGCGAAAAATTTGACGAGCGCCGGCTAGCTCCGCTAAACCAGCTGCGTCGGCCATTCATTTGATTGAGCAGGCTTCGATACTCATCCTTGTCCGGCTCCAGCTCAACCGCCATGCGGGCATGTTCCCGGGCCACATCCCGGTAACCCAGGCCATAATTTGCGATGGCACTGTAGAAATGCCATTGGGCACTATGATCCGACAGATGATTAAGGACATTGAGTGCTTCTTCGTAATTTCCCATATTGATATGGTTTGCTGCAGCTTCAAAACTGTAGCTCTGCCGCTGGCTGGAATAAGCCCCAAAAATCCACGCAAAGGGATCAAAACCTTCAAAGGGGTCTGCCTGGCCGGTACGACCATCACTAGTCGTATAGCGATAGGTATAGGTTCTGGTTTGTCCCGAATGGCCTTGTGAAAACGGACTGGCTGTGCCATGGGCATTGCCATAGGCAAGATTGGCCTTACCACTCTTAATCAAGTCATAGGCGGCATTGACCTCGCTCATTTTCCGGGCGGCTTCCTGATTCCCCGGATTCAAGTCGGGATGGTATTTTTTCGCCAGTTTCTTATATGCTTTTGAGACATCCTCATCACTGGCATCATGAGGGATACCTAAAACTTGATAGGGATCCAAATTCATTGTGATTCCACCTTATCTGCAAATTTATTTTAAAATCAGTTGTGGGATGATTGTATCGCTAAATGTTTAGGTTTAGTTTAAATTTGATAACACCCCAATAGTAGACCGCCCAGGCAGCACAAAATAATTATCCCCCAGGGTCACCCCGATTTTAGCGGTTTCACCGGCAAATAGGTCAAAAAGACGTTTCTGTTCCACCGTAGACCATTCTTCACCGTTTCCGGGCACATAATCCTGAACCGACTGCCAGCCCGTTGCTTCCTTGACCCTATCCGCGACAAAAACCTTGCCGGTATTAACTAGCAGATTCATCACTTCATCAATCATAAACAGCTTCATCGGATCCTTTAGGGTTTTGGCGTAATCATCTAGCTCAGTACCCACGGTAACAATATAGGGAAAGACCGGATCGCCCTGATTGACATAACCCCTGAGTAGTTGGCTCTCAAAAGGCACCCCATTAATTTTAACCGATTCATCAGTTTTTTCGGTAATCCGAGCTTCAAAGTAAATCGCTTTGGGTCTGGTAATTTTCTCAACCATTTTATAGATGGCTTCAAGAATATCCAACATCGCCTCATTCCCTCTTAAGTGCAGTTCTTTATCCAAGCTTTCCATATCATAGGAAAAAGGATACTTTTCGAAAATTTTATAACTCATTTTAGTCTCCTTTTTTGTTATCGTTTTCTTTTATATACCCAATTACTTAGAATGTATTAAACTAGACTAATTTTTTGAAATTTTCATGTTTCTATTTGCGATCAGTTATTCCTTCATTAGTTGAAATTAAATCCATTGACAACTTCAGTTGTATTCAGCTGATTTAATCAGACTTCATGCTTCGCTATTATATTCATTTTCACACTAAAAAGAAACCCTTATTTAGGTCACCCCTTACTGGGCACACCAAAAAATCTCCATACTTTTACCGTATGGAGATTTTAGTGGTTGCTATTATTTTTTGGCCGGACCAATTTGACCTGATCGATAGGCCTTACTATATTTTCGGCAATGCTTATCTAGTCCCATCAGGGCATAGGTAGCAAAGATCGTTTCCATCATTTCGCGGTTGTTCGGATCCAGAACCGCTGAATCCATTCCAGCCTGAATGGCAAAAGCCATCCCGGTTTTATTTAGCAAAGAACGCACCGGCAAGCCAAAAGAAATATTGCTAATCGCGCCGGTCACATGGATGGTTGGATACATTTCCTTGATCGCTTTAATTTCCTGAATCAGATTAAGCAGCGAATTGTTTTCGGTTGATAAGGCCATCACACAGGGATCGATATGAATACGATCGGGTGTGATACCGTATTTGGCAGCTTTTTCGACCATGCTTCGGGTAATCTGCACCTTTGTTTCGACGTCATTGGGGATTCCTTTGTTATCACAGGTAAGTCCCACCACTTCCCAGGTATTCCCCTCCATCAGCGGCAATAAAACCTCACATTTATCCCCTTCTTCTGAAATAGAATTTAGCATTCCCGGTTTGTTGGCATACTTAAACACGGCCTCAATAACCCGCGGGTTGGGACTGTCAAGACAGAGCGGGGTATCGGTGGCATCCTGAACCACATCGATTAGCCATTTCAGGGTTTCGATCTCAAACTCTGGCGCGGTACTCGCACACACGTCAATGAAATGTGCTCCAGCCTCGGTCTGCTTGACTGCCCGATCTGCGATAAAGGCCGCATCTCTTTTTTCGATCGCTTCCTTTACGGCCGGAATCGAACCATTAATTTTTTCTCCGATGATAATCATGATAACCTCCTACACCCATCCCTGGCAAATCTTAACGCCTTCGGCCGCATTGGTTGTAAAGGCATCGGCTCCCACTAATTCACAGGTTTCCTTTGTTGTCGGATTTCCGCCGATAATGATCTTAGCCTCTACGCCGGCCGCTTTGAGGCTTTCGACGGTTTCCTTCATCGAATCGATGGCCAGGGTCAATACGCCACTCATGCCAATAATTTGAGGGTTTAATTCTTTTGCTTTGGCAACAAACTCTTCAACGGCAACGTCAATCCCGATATCCTCTACTCTAAAACCGGCAGCTTCGGACATGCTTCGAAAAATATTCTTTCCGATATCATGCAAATCCCCATGGACAGTTCCTAATAAGATTGTGCCTTTAATTTCTGCCGCACCGCTGCCAAGAACAGGCTTTAATACATCAATCGCCTGGGTTAACAGCTCCCCGGCATAAATCAGATCGCCGACAAAATACTCGCCGGTTTCAAAAAGATCGCCGACAATCGCCATACCAGCCTGACACGCCGCCACGGCTTCTAGTGCTTCTACTTTAGATGGATTGGTTGTCGCAAAATCGTTTAATATCTCCATCACCTGATCTTCTTCTAAATCACCTAACGCCTGTGTTAATACCTTAAAATCTAACATTTATATATCCTTTCATTTTGACAAAATTTGTATTGTGCCTTGATGCACATCGTTTATTACAACCATATTGCTCATGCAGAAAGCTTAAGCTGTCCTGCTATTTTATTATTTTATTATTTTATTATTTATTATTTTTTATTTCTTATTTCTTATACTCTGATAACATTTTCAGACAACTGACGACAATGATGATATAGATCAGCGCCGTAGGTAATGCCAGAATCACCGAAAGTGCCTGCACTTGATTAAAGGAACCATCAAAGAACATTAATCCCATTGGAATCGCTGCCAAGACCACCGCCCAGAAGATCATCAATGTTTTACTGGGTCGCCCATTTACCGGGATGTGCTTTGATGAAACCATGGCCATGGTATAGGCCGCCGAGTCGAAGCTTGTCGCCATCGAAAGAATCGACGCAATCAGTAGTACCAGAACAAATATCCCGCCATAAGGCATTTTTGCATACATCGCGATAACCGTTGCCGGGCCGCCATTTTCAGCTACACCCTTAACAACATCAAAGACACCCCGCAATTGCAGATCCATCGAATAATTGCCAAGCACTGTAAACATCGAGAACGAACCTAAAAAGCCATAAAACAATCCTCCGAAGATAACCTGCCGAATGGTTCGGCCTCGGGAAATTTTAGCAATGAATAATCCCATAAAAATTGAATAGGAAAGCCACCAGGCCCAATAAAAGACCAGCCAGGATTCTGAATCCCCACTATTACGAATCGGGTCCAGATAGGTACTCATTTTAAAATAATTATCCAGCATAATCCCCAACGATGTGGTTTGCATTTTCACAATGAACCCTGTGTTTCCAATTACAAACACATACATAATCATCAGCAGCATCAGGATAATATTAACATTGCTAAGGATCCGAATTCCTTTTTTTATCCCATTATAGGCTGAGATTGTAAAAATTGCAGTCACCACAACAATAACCAGAAAACGCAGCATCGGCGTATCATCCCAGCCGAAAAGTTGATTGAGGCTGGCCGATATTAAAGGCGAGCCAATTCCCAGGGCGGTTCCAATTCCACCTAAAATACCAAAGAGAAAGAGGATATTAATCATTTTTCCGCCCAGACCATCAGCATGCTTTCCCAGTAGCGGCCTACAGGCGATAGCGACATCGAAGCGGTCGTTTTTTAAATTATAACGCAGGAAGGCAAAGGCCACTGCCGGAATCAGATAAACGCCCCAGGCCGATAAACCCCAGTAAAACAGTGGCAGGGTTGCTGCAAATTCGCTAGCTTCGACACTTTGCGGGATCATTCCAAATGGTGGCTTGATATAGTGAAACACCCATTGAATACTCCCCCAATAAATAAAACCGGCCGCCATCGAGGAGCAGAACATCATCGCCGCCCAGGAAAATTCACTGTATTCTTTTTTCTCATCGCCCAACCGAATCGATCCAAATCGGCCGGCACCCACGAAAACACACAAGCCTAAGGATGCCAGCACAATCAATGCATAGACAAATCCAAAATTGCTTAAGATATAACGGTTAACCAAATCTATTGTCACCTTTGATTGATCTGGAGCGATGAAGAAGTAGACGTTGACAATAAAAACAAAGGCTAAGACGGTGATAATCATACTGTAATCTGTATTTGATTTATGTGATTTCATATCGTTTCTTTCTCCATTATCAGAATTTTTCAATCGTGTAATCCCAATCGTTTAATACACTTTTTTTGCAGTATATCATATGAAACCGTCTTCTCCTACCTTTGTTTGTCGCCCTTCTTAGTGAGTTGATATGTTGTGGGCTTATCCTATTGGAGTTTCTTCTATTTCTGCTACGCCCTCGACGCTGTCTGGTGAATTAACCCAGCCATTCTTTTTAATATCCTTGAAAAAGGATATTGTCATCAAGGCGATGATCAGCAAGGCCGGGATACCACAGATAACGGTAATGGTCTGGAAGGGCCGGATGCCGCCGATCATCAAGAGTGCAATACTGATTACACCGATGCAGATCGACCAAAAGATTCGAATCCAAATGGGAGGTTCCTGGCCGGCTTTTAAAACCTTAGTGGTCGCCATAGCCATACTGTAAGCATTGGCATTTAATAATGTCTGCATACAAATGTTGGCAAAAACGAATAGCACCGGCATCATCACAACCGCAAAGGGTAAGAATTTCCAGATTGCCGCAATCGCCGCACCCTGTCCCCCAGCTGCCATCACAGAGCCCAGATCCAAGCCTTCGTTTAAGAAGGTGTGAATTGAGAATCCCTGGAATACGGCAAAAAACATATAGGTTCCAATAACCGTTGAACCGATCAGACCTAAAATAAGTTCACGCACGGTTCGTCCCCGGGAAATTCGTCCATAAAAAGCACCATTTTGAATCGACATGGTGATATACCAGGCAAAATAGAAAACCGTCCAACCCTGGGGCATTAAAGATTGGGCATAGGGATCGGTATTAGAAATCAGATGCAGGGTGTTATTCATCACCATGCCCAGACCGTCAGTAAAAGAATTAAGCATAAAGAAGGTCGGTCCAAACAACAACACAAAAACGAGAATTCCAAAGCCTAGATAGACACGGATATTACTGAGTAAACCGAGGCCTTTTTTTAGCCCAGCAAACAGCAGCACCGCCATGATGGCACTCCATAATAGGATCATTACTACCGAAACAATAAAGGGCGGGTTGCTGCCAGTAATATTAGCAATAATTGCCACCAGCGTCGGAATATTAACCCCTACACAGGTAACCACTGAGGACAGCATCGAAATAACAAAGATGATATCAATAATTTTCCCGAATCCCCCTTTTGCCCGTTGACCCCCAATCAAGGTCGTACAAGCGGTGCTCGGCAGAGAATCGGCCGATTTCTTACAATAGAACTGATAAGCAAAAACCACGGCAATCAGGGCATACCCCATATAGAAAACTGGACCCCAGTGGAATAACGGCAGCATTGCCGCCTGGGCAAGCGCTTGCGAGGTTCCTGTTTCAACGCCCCACATCGGTGTTTGGTAAGAATAGAACCATTCAACGGTGGTCCAGGTTAGTACCCCTAGCCCAGCTGCTCCGGTAAACATCATTCCCAGCCAGGACGCTGTGGAATATTCGGGCTTTTCATTGCCAAAACGTTTTTTTCCCAGCGGACCAAAGACCAGAAATAGCACTACCGCTGATAACGCCATAAAATACCAGCTGAACATCCAGGCAAAGCTGTCGGTGGTAAAGGCAAAGGCGGCTTGTAAAATATTTCCGAAACCTTCGGGGTTTGTCATTACCACGGCACTTAAAATAACCGTGAAAATCAGTGGTGGAAAAAAGGTCCATCCATTAACCGTTGAAAAAATCGAAGCCTTAACAGGTTTCTGCATTTCTTTTTTCATTTCTTCTTTGATATATTAACATCAATATATCTTCTCCCTTCAAAGTATGATTTGATATTCTAAAACTAGCAATAAACATGCCAAAACTTAAAATGGCTTACCGTAAGCCTTTTACGAAAATCTGTCCAGATATTTGCCTGGTCTTTTGAGTTAAAATCACTCAGCCTGATTAAATTCGTTCGCCGGTCGATAAAAAACAACCCCTGCCCCAGCCGGATAATCAGATAAAACGGCCAAACTACAAACTCTTGTCATGTTGGCATGAATTATGCGTAGGATAGCCAGTAGAAATACTCAGGAGGTATACTATGTATAAAAAACACTATACACGAAATTTTGTTACTAAAGAATCTGTTGAACTCATTCATGAAAAATCCCTTTATTTATTAAAAACCAAAGGAATCCGCTTTTGTTCGCCTGAACTACTGGATCTTTTTAAAGAAAGAGGATTAAAGGTTGATGGTGAGATCGTCTATATAACAGAAGAAGTGGTCAATCAAGCCCTGGCTTCATGTCCCCGAAATTTTGAGCATGTTTCCCGGGGTAAAAGACTCCAGGTCGGAACTGTTCAGAAAAAAACCATCGGCCAGTCGTCGCTG
>NZ_CAKMJU010000018.1:0-61491 GCF_927416815.1 uncultured Acetobacterium sp.
TGCAACCATTACGGCTCTTAATGCGGTGACAGAACCGATTATTCTGCTGGCTGGGGGCTATGATAAAAAGGAAGATTATTCCGAACTGATGGAGCTGGTCGCAAAGCGGGTCAAGCGACTAATTGTTTTAGGAGTGACTGCGGATGATCTGATCAAGGCCGCAGCGATCAAGGGCTTTACCGCTGTCACTAAGGTTGATAATTACGAGGAAGCGGTCGCCTGTGCCAAAGCAGCGGCAGATTCTGGCGATACAGTCTTGTTATCACCGGCCTGTGCAAGCTGGGATATGTTTGATAATTATGAGATCCGAGGTCGGGTTTTTAAGCGATTGGTGACCGAAAATCAATAAGAATTCGAGGAGTGAACCATGAAAAATGGAAAAATAGATCGACCTTTTTTGATTGCCCTGATGCTCTTAGCAGGCATTGGGGTGATCATGGTATTTAGTGCCAGCATGTACGCATCTACCATTAGTGGGGAAAAAGGTTACGCTTTGTTTTTGAAACAATTGGCATTTGTTATTTTAGGCGTGACAGTAATGGGCATCATGAGCAAGATTGATTACCGGATTTATAAAAAATACTATCTTGTCGGCATTGTGATTTCTATTTTTCTTTTGATCATCGTTTTAATTCCGGGAATTGGATTAAAGGTAAATGAT
Organism: uncultured Acetobacterium sp.; assembly: GCF_927416815.1. NCBI lineage: Bacteria > Bacillati > Bacillota > Clostridia > Eubacteriales > Eubacteriaceae > Acetobacterium > uncultured Acetobacterium sp. The sequence continues at coordinate 662 of NZ_CAKMJU010000018.1, forward strand.
GCGAGGCGATGGATTGACTTAAGAGTAACTACTTTTCAACCCTCAGAATTGGCCAAGGTAGCGGTGATTCTTTATTTTAGCACCATCATTTCGCGAAAACCTGGGATTATCAAAGAAAACCTGCCGTTTTTATTAAACTGTATGTTGCCACTGGGAATTATTTGCGGACTGACCGCTATTGAGCCTTCGCTAAGTGCGGCTATGGCGATTGCCCTGGCAGCTTGCGGGGTGCTTTATTTTGGTGGCATTAAGTTCAAGCTCTTTTATCCCTATCTGGGGTTTGGGGTACTGGCGGTGGCTGGTTTAATGATCGCCGAACCATGGCGATTGGATCGCTTTAATGTTTTTTTAGGTAAAGGTGGTTATGATTACCAGATATCGCAGTCGCTCTTAGCTATTGGCACCGGGGGGATCTTTGGTAGAGGACTGGGTAATGGAAAACAAAAATATTTATTTTTGCCGGAGTTACAAAATGACTTTATCTTTGCTAATATTGCCGAAGAATTTGGCTTCGTTGGCTGTTTGCTTGTTTTAGGTCTATTTGCCTATGTAATCTGGCGGGGCTTTCAAATCGCCCAGAAATCTCAGGATACCTTTGCCTACTTGTATACGAGCGGCGTGATGCTGTTGCTGGCCTTTCAGGTATTAGTGAATATCGGTGTTGCAACGGCAATTATCCCAGTAACCGGGATGGCCTTGCCCTTTATCAGCGCTGGCGGCTCCTCGATGGTGATCCTGTTTGCGATGATGGGTCCGATTTTAAATATCTCCCGAAATGTTGACCTCGGCAAGAAAATGGAGTCGAGCAAAATGCCGGCACTTAACAAGAAAAAGATTGTGAGGTAGTCCGTGAAAATACTCATTGCAGCAGGTGGAACCGGGGGTCATATCTATCCGGGACTGGCGATTGCTGAAAAAATAAAGAATAAAAATCCCGGAGCTGAAATTGTTTTTATTGGATCGATGGTAGGGATGGAAAAAAACATTATCCCCCAGTATGGCTATCCGATTGAGTATATCCGGGTCAGGGGATTTGAGCGCAAGGCCTCATGGGAAACTCTGCTAGCGATTAAGGGAATCTTTGACGGACTTAACGATGCCAAAAAAATAATTAAAAAACATCAGCCGGATCTGGTTATTGGCACTGGCGGTTTTACCGCCGGACCGCTGCTCTTAATTGCCAGCCGACGAAAAATAAAAACGATCATCCATGAACAGAATGCCTATCCCGGCAAAACAAATCTGATGTTGGGAAGTCGGGTCGATCGGATTGCGATTAGTTTTAAAGAGGCCGAAAAGTATTTTCCCAAGGAACGAACCTTTTTGGCCGGAAACCCGGTGCGGGCAGACTATCATCAGATTGACCGAAGTGAATTAAGAAATAATTTGAACCTTTCAGATTCGCAAAAAATGATTTTGATTATGGGGGGGAGTCAGGGTGCGGGTTCGATCAATCATAGCGCCCTATCACTGATCGCATCCTATAAAGATCGAGACGATCGGGTTATTTACCATTTAACCGGCAAAGACCAATATCAGTCGATTAAAAAAGAAGTTGAAAACCTGGGGCTCTCACCATCGGGCCATGTTTTTGTGGAAGCTTACAGCAATGAGGTACACCGTCTTTTAGGGGCAGCCGATCTGGTGATCAGCCGCTCTGGAGCGATGTCAGTGGCCGAAATCCAGGCGGTTGGGGTGCCATCAATTCTAGTGCCCTATCCGATGGCAGCCGGCAATCACCAGGAATTCAATGCCCGGGTGATAACCGATCCGGGTGGGGGGGTTCTCATCAAAGACAAAGAACTGACGGGGGCACGGCTGATTCAAACCGTTGAATCACTATTGGAAGACGAAAAAAAATGCCGGATGATGAGTCAGGTAACAAAAAAACAAAGCATTATTAATGCCGGCGATCGGATTTATGATGAAATAAATAAGTTGATGGAGAATTGATGAAACGATCGAAGAAGAAAAACCCCATCGAGAAAAAAATAAAAAAACCGCAAAACCTGGTGCCAACAAAACAGGAACTCCGGGAACAACGGCGGCGGCAGCGAAAAGCGAATAAGCGCAAACGTATTATGAAAGCTTTGATTAGCACCTTGGTTGTGCTTGGAATATGCGGTGTCGTCGGCTTCGGTGTTTACCAGGCCGTTAATTTGGGTATCTTTAATGTAGCCGAAATTGAGGTAGTTGGAAACGAAATTGTTGACACCGAGACAGTTATTGAGGCATCGGGAATCAACGTTGGGGAAAGCATTTTTTTGATTGATATCAATCAGGCAAATTATAACATTAATGCCTTGATGAATCTTGATGAGTTGGAAATCTCCAAGATCATGCCAAGTAAAATTCTCATCCGAATGATCGAATCGGTACCAATTTGTGCGGTGAATTATGACAACAAGGTCTATTATATTACAGAAGATAAAAAACTGATTGAAGACGGAGAGTACCTAAGAAAAACAGATATCCCGCTTATCTTTGGCAGTGACGCTGTTACCATTACAGAAATTGGCAAAGAAGTGGTGGTTGAACCCTATTGGCGTTTTGACACAATTATGAATATTCTCAGAGATTTGAAAAATGATAACAATCTGGAAAAGATATCCGAGGTACGGATGACAGAAGTGAATACCTATGAAATTGTCACAAAGAATGGGACGATTTTTATCCTCTGGGATTATGATAATTATATCGACAACAAGGCGTATATCCAAAATAACCTGGACAAAAATACCAGTAATATGATTATTAACCTGGCGGTGGGAACAAAGCCAGTTATTAAACCGCGATAAACGATCGGCAATTATTTGAGATCAATCGAATATTTTGTCTGAGTATAAAATAATAAGAGTTATTTTACTTAATTTATTATTCAATAGTTGAAAAATTTGTAAATAAAGGTTAATATAAAGGGGTGAACATTTCTTTATCCATAAATAATGGGAAGAAGTGTTATTATCGATGAAAAAACAACTGAAATTGATCTAATGTTCAGGAAAAAAGATACAAAATCATTATTTAAGAACCAGAAAGCTGTTTAGTAAGAGGAGGAATAAAAGTGTTTGAATTAGATGGGAATTACGATAATTTTGCAAAAATTCGGGTAATCGGTGTCGGTGGTGGCGGAAATAATGCCATTAATCGAATGATTGAAGCAGGAATGAAGGGTGTCGATTTTATTGCTATCAATACCGATAAACAAGCTCTTGCCCTGGCTTTATCTGAAAAAAAGCTTCAAATTGGGGAAAAGATCACCCAGGGACTTGGTTCTGGGGGGAATCCCGAGATCGGTCAAAAAGCGGCCGAAGAAAGCAAAGATGCCATTGCTGATATGATCAAAGACACCGATCTCTTGTTTTTAACAGCCGGTATGGGCGGTGGAACCGGTTCTGGAGCTGCACCGATTATTGCAAAAATCGCCAAAGACATGGGAATTTTAACCATTGGTGTGGTCACAAAACCGTTCTCTTTTGAAGGCCGGGTACGGATGCGTAATGCCCAGATTGCCAGTGAGTTTTTACAGGAAAACGTTGACTCGTTGGTTACCATCCCCAATGACCGACTGCTAAGAATGGCTGATAAATCAACTTCTCTGAAAGATGCCTTCAAGTTGGCTGATGATGTGTTACTCCAGGGTGTAAAAAGTATCTCGGATCTGATCGCGATGCCAGGACTGATCAGCCTTGACTTTGCCGATGTCAAAACGATTATGAAAGACACCGGGCTGGCTCATATGGGTGTTGGTCGTGCAACGGGTGATAATCGTGCCGAAGAAGCCGCTAAACAGGCGATTCTCAGTCCCTTGCTGGAAACTCAGATTGATGGGGCAACAGGGGTTCTGCTTAATATTACAGCAGGTGAAGATCTGTCCTTATTTGAAGTCGATAAGGCCGCCAGCATTGCCAGAGAAGCTTCTGATCCAGATGCCAACGTTATTTTTGGTGCAACCATTGATGAGTCGCTAGGGGACGAAATCAAAATTACCGTTATCGCCACTGGCTTTTTATCGGGGGGCGAAAAAGAAAAGAAAGCCGTTATTAAAAAAGTTGTCAAAAGCGCCAGTGATTCGGTTGGTGAATTTTCTATTCCAGATTTCCTAACTCAGGAATAATACCGATGAAGTGTCCGTATTGTGCATTCGATGACAGCAAGGTAGTCGATTCGCGGCCATCTGAAGAAGGGACAATGATCCGCAGACGCAGGGAGTGTAACAAGTGCAATAAACGCTTTACGACCTACGAACGGGTCGAGAATATCCCCCTGATTGTTGTTAAAAAAGGCGGTCAACGAACAGCCTTTGACAAAAACAAAATATTCAATGGGATGATCAAAGCCTGTGAAAAACGTCCGGTTCCGATTGACGCGATAAAAATCGTAGTGGATGATCTGGAACGGAGTCTATACCAGGGTGAAATGAAAGAAATACCCTCTTCGTTGATTGGCGAACAGGTGATGGTGGCTTTAAAAACCATGGATCAGGTCGCCTATGTCCGCTTTGCTTCAGTCTATCGACAATTCAAAGATGTCGCTTCGTTTATGGATGAGTTGGAACGATTGATTTCTGAAAAGCAGGCCGAGGTTCCTCATGAAACAGTTTGAAAAAACGGTCAAAAGCGAAGTGCTCTATGATGGCCGGATTGTCAAGTTACGGATCGATGATGTTAAGCTTCCAGACGGCAGTTTTTCCAAACGAGAAATTGTCGAGCATCAGGGAGCGGTCGCCGTTTTAACTGTCAAAGATGGACAAATGATCTTTGTCAAGCAATACCGGATTGCCAGTCAGCAGCTGCTAACTGAAATCCCTGCCGGCTTGTTAGAAATTGGAGAAGATCCAATCGATGCAGCGATCAGGGAGTGTCGTGAAGAAATCGGCTATCGTCCGACTAATCTGTTTAAATTGGGAGATTTTATTCCTACCCCGGGTTATTGTTCAGAGAAAATTTCTCTTTTTTGTGCCACCGAATTAATTTGGGACCCCCTCGAGGAAGATCCGGATGAGTTTATCCGAGTTGTAAAAATACCAGTACGGACAGCCCGAACCCTGTTTATTAATGGCCAATTCATTGATGGTAAAACGGTTGCAGCGCTGGGGTATTATTTTTCTATTGCTGCAAGAAGATTGATAGCAGAATAATAATAATGTTCAATGAGGATAGGTGGTTTATTTCAATGCAGAGGTCAGCATTAGAATAAATCATCTATTTTATATTATCTATCGAGTGTGATCTGTTTAATACAGAAAACCACAAAGAAAAGAGTTGGCTGAAGTTAGCTGCCGATTAAAAAACAATTTTGGCTCTGACAAAATCAGATCTACAACGCGAATAATGAGGTAAAGAGAAATGTTTAATTTTACACCGGACTATTTTTTTAATTTAATACTGAGCCTGCCGGGAATACTGATTGCGATCAGTTTTCACGAAATGGCCCATGGTTATGCCGCTGATTCAATGGGTGACCCGACCCCTAAAAATGCTGGCCGTTTAACCTTAAATCCAATTAAACACATTGATCCATTGGGCTTTATTTCGATGCTATTATTTCGGTTTGGCTGGGCTAAGCCGGTGCCGGTTAATCCCGGAAATTTTAAAGATCGTAAAAAGGGGATGATTGTGGTATCGCTGGCTGGAGTGCTCACCAATCTGTTGTTGGCTTTTTTGGGCATGGCGGCTTATCTGGCCGTGGTTCCCCTGAATAATGACTTGTTGCTGACGCTTTTACAGTATGTTTATATCTATAATATTATGTTTGCCGTCTTCAATATTATTCCGATTCCGCCGCTGGATGGATCTCAGATACTGGCCTTGTTTTTGCCGCCGAAGGCGCTGATGACCTACTATAAATATCAGCGTTACGGCATGATTGCGATTTTTGTTTTGGCCTTTACCGGTTTATTGGGAATGATTATCAACCCGGCAATTAATGCAATTGTGAATTTATATTCAGCGATACTTTTGCCAATTTTTAATCTGATCTGGTCCTAGCTTATGGCCTATGCAGTCAGTCTGGATGGCTATCAAGGACCGCTGGATCTGCTGATTAATCTGATCCAGAAAAACAAGATCGATATTTGCGATATTCCGATTGCCAGTATCACCAATCAATATTTATTACAGATCCGCAGCTGGCAGGATATGGATATGGATGTGGCCAGTGAATTTGTTGTCATGGCCGCCCGGTTGCTGGAAATTAAGGCCAAAGCCTTGCTGCCTAAAAGCGATGATGAACAGGAAGACGCCGAAGATCTCAAGGCAAAACTGGTTCGTCAACTGGTTGAGTATAAGATCTTTAAAGAGATCAGCCGGTATTTTCAAATGCGGGAACAGGTTGAGCTTAGTACGGTTTATCGAGATCCGGAGTATATCCCCCAGAATATCGAAGAAGTTCCCCTGGTCATCGACCCCAATACTCTTGAACAATGTTTTAAACGGCTGTTGTTTCAGAAGGAGGAAGAATTAGAGGCGATCGCTCCGCCGCAGAAGATTATCCGTGAATTATTCAACATCGAAGAAAAAATTGCTGAAATAACGGATGTTCTAATTCAAGCCGGAGCCGCCGGAGTCAGTTTTTCTGAGCTGCTGCATCCGGAGATATCCCGAGAAGAGGTAGTAGTAACCCTATTGGCGCTACTGGAAATGGTTAAAATCAGCGGTTTACGGCTGCTTCAAAATCGGGTCTTTATTGATTTTCAGATTCACAGGGAGGTAGAAAACGATGAATAGTGATGAACTGGCAGGGATTATCGAAGGCATCCTTTTTGCCGCAGGAGATGGGGTTTCGATCACCGAACTGTGCCGATGTCTAGAGAAATCGGTATCGGAGGTGCAGTTTGCCATGGAAATACTCAAACAGGATTATCAATCTAAAGCAAGAGGTATCCGATTGGTTCAGATCAAGGATTCGTATCAGCTTTCTACAAAACCCGACTATTACGGGTATATTAAAGAAATTACCAGGCATCAGGAAAAAACCGGGCTGTCGCGGGCAGCTCTCGAAACCCTGGCGATTATTGCCTATCGTCAACCGGTTACCCGGCTGGCCGTCGATGAACTCAGAGGGGTTAGCTCCAGCAGTGCGATTCAGCGCTTGCTGGATCGCGGGCTGATCTGCGACGGCGGTCGTCTGGAAGCCCCAGGTCGGCCGATTCTTTATAAAACAACCAATGCCTTTCTTAAAGCGATGGGCTTTACCAGCCTTAAGGAAATTCCAGAATTTGAGATTTTTTCTCAGGGCAAACAGGAAAGTTTTAATCTGGAGTTGCTTAATAATGAATCACAGAATAGAGAGCCAGCCAGTCAAGACTTGCTGGCCGAGATGCTAAAAAAAACCATCGGTGAGGCCGAAATTCTGGAGGCAGCCCAGTGAGAATTCAGAAATATATGGCACAGTGTGGGATCGCTTCGCGGCGAAAATCTGAACAACTAATCCAAAAAGGAGTGGTTCAAGTTAATGGTGTTACCATTTACGAACCCGGTTTTCCGGTTGATCCGGAAAAGGATCAAATTATCGTTTCGGGAAAAAGATTAAGCGAAGCTATAAAAATATATATCATGGTTAATAAACCCAAAGGGGTTCTATCAACTTCTGAAGATACCCATGGTCGTCAGCGGGTGCTCGATCTGGTGCCGATCAAAGAGCGGCTTTATACCGTTGGACGATTGGATATGGACACTGAAGGGCTGCTGCTACTGACAAATGACGGCGACCTGACCTTCGCTCTGACTCACCCCAGCCATGAGTTTGGCAAGACCTATCTGGGTCTGGTTAAAGGTCGCCCCGATAAAAATAGTCTGGAGTCCTTCCGCGATGGCATTGAAATAGAGGATTATCGTACCGCACCGGCGACGATTAAGATTTTGAAAATAGATCAGGATACCAGTCTGTTGGAAATGCGGATTCACGAAGGCAGAAAAAGACAGATCCGCAAAATGTGTGCCGCCATCGGCCATCCGATTATTGATTTGAAACGGGTAGCAATGGGTGATCTAAGCTTGGGAAATTTGAAACCCGGAGAATGGCGATATTTAAATCACGATGAAATTACTTATTTAAAAGGAGAAAAATAATGGTAAAAATAGGATTTCCAAAAGCGTTTAGTCAGATTCAGGCATTATTTCCCGAAAAAGAAAAAGAACGGGATTTGTATATCGTGGCCGAAAATACTGTTAATTCAGAAATTTTGGGAGCAGTTCGCTTTTTATATAAAGCAGAACAGGTTAATATTTACGAGATGATCATGACCATGAAGGGCGATCAGGCGATGGCTGTTTTCGACGGAATTATCAGAACCCTGCTATATAAAATGGCCGAAGATGGCTGTACATCATTATCAGTAAAGGGAGCCAGCGGCGAATTTGCAGCCTATTTCAAAGAGCATGAATTTACTGAGGAAGGCGATACCTTGATTCATAAAGCCTTTATCGGAGAGTTTTTTAAGCCCTGTGCAGGCTGTAGTGAATAATAAACCATTGCGGGTTATCGATCTGGCTCAGGAATTTTTGAGACCGATCATTAATTCTGGCGATATTGTCGTCGATGCTACCGCCGGAACGGGTCAGGATACCCTCTTTCTCTGCCAATGTGTGGGAGCAAGTGGTCAGGTTTTTGCCTTTGATATTCAGGCGGTGGCTTTACAGCAAACCAATGACCTTTTGGAAAAAAGCGGGTATGCCGACCAGGTCACCCTGATTCATCAAAGTCACGCGGATATCGTGCCGGCATTGCAGGCAGTTGCTGTCAGGAAACACTCGGTCAAGGCGATTATGTTTAACCTTGGTTATTTACCTAATGGTGATCAGACCATCATCACCCAGGTAGAAACGACCCTGGCGGCCTTAAATGGGGCATTGTCCTTATTAGCCGCGGGTGGATTAATAACCATTTGCCTTTACCCGGGTCATCTCGGCGGAAAAACAGAGTCCCAGGCTGTGATCAGCTGGTGTGAGGCTTTGAAAGCACCATTTGTGGCGCATCATTTTCGCACCTTAAATCGAGAATCGCCACCTACATTGGTTATCATCGAGAGCATGAGGTAGATATGAAAGACATTTCATGTATAAAAGAAAGCCGGGATTTTTTTTCGGCAATCAAAAAGTGTTATCCCAAATTGAGTAAATCTCATAAACTGATTGCTGACTTTATGTTGAGTCATTATGAAAGTGTTGCTGAAATGTCGGCGGTAACGGTAGCAAAAAGTGTTGGCGTCAGCGAGGCAACCGTGGTTCGCTTTTCGGTCACCCTCGGGTTTGAAGGTTATCCGGAATTTCGACGGGCAGTAAAAGATGAAATTAACAGCAAGTTGACAACGATTGAGCGAATTGACATGACCTTAAGAAATGAGCAAAAAGAAAAGGCACTCCAGGATACCGTTCATAATGTTTTAAAATCAGATCTCTCAAATATCAATGCGACCTTCGAGGAATTTGACTATGAGATTTTCAAATCTTGTATTGACTTGATTTTAGATGCGCGCAAGATTATTATTATCGGCTTTCGAACCACGACCTTGTTAACTGAACATCTGGGTTATTATCTTAATCTGATTCTCGATAACGTCCGGGTGGTTAATTATGGGGTATCCGATATTTATGAGCATCTCATCCGGGTCAATGAAGAAGATGTGGTGATCGCCATCAGTTTTCCCCGTTATGCCCAAAAAACCTTTGAAGCGCTTGAGTTTCTTAAAAATAAAGGGGTAAAAATCATTACAATCTCGGATAGTGAAAATGCGCCGATCAATGTTTTTACTGAGCATCGGCTGATTGCTAAAAGCAATGTTTACTCCTTTGTTGATTCATTAGTGGCTCCCCTTTCACTGATCAATGCGCTGGTAATTTCGGTCGGACTGAGAAATATCGGAAAAACCAAAGAGACCTTTAATGAACTTGAAGAAATCTGGCGCGAACATTATATTTATACCGGCGATGAAGTGGAAAATTAGTTCATGAAAGGACGAAAGCATAATCAATGAGTAGAATAGCAGTTATTGGAGGTGGCCCCGGCGGCATGATGGCGGCGGTGGCGGCAGGAGAAAAAGGGCATCAGGTTGATTTGTTTGAAAGCAATGAAAAATTAGGAAAAAAACTGTATATCACCGGTAAGGGACGCTGCAACCTGACGAATGCCGTTGATATCGGCGATTATTTTGATAGCATTGTCCACAATCATAGTTTTTTATATAGCGCCCTTTATTCCTACACCAATACCGATTTTATGGCCTTTTTGGAAAAACATGGGGTACCCTTGAAAATAGAACGGGGCGATCGGGTCTTTCCGATTTCTGATAAATCCAGCGATGTGATTGGTGGCTTTAAAACAGCATTGAAAGAAAACCGTTGTCAGGTTTACTTAAACACCAGAATAACCGATTTATTAATTGAAAATAACAGCATCAACGGAGTTATTCTTGAAAATGGCCAACAAAAGAAATATGATGCAGTGATTCTGGCAACCGGTGGAAGGACTTATCCGTCGACCGGTTCGGATGGCAACTTTTTTAGAATCTTAAAAAAATACGGCCATCAGATCACCCCCCAGGCTCCGGGTTTGGTACCAATCAACACCAAAGAAGACTGGCCGCGGGATCTCCAGGGGCTGTCACTTAAAAATGTCGTCTTAACCCTGAATAAAAAAACACCTAAGGGACAAAAGAAGGTCAAGTCAATGCTGGGGGAGATGTTGTTTACCCATTTTGGCATATCCGGACCGCTGGTTTTATCACTTAGCTCTGATATGAGCGGAGATATAAAAGATTATAGTTTGGAATTGGATTTAAAACCGGCCTTGAGTATCGAACAAATGGATGCCCGGATTCAACGCGACTTTCTTAAATATCAGAACAAGGATTTTAGCAATGCCCTGGGCGACCTATTGCCAGCGAAAATGATTCCGGTGATGATTGCCTTGTCCGGAATTGATTCGGTCGCCAAGGTTAACCAGATTACTAAAGAGCAGCGAAACAAGCTGGTGGCGTGTTTTAAACATTTAAAGATAGGCATTGCCGGGCTGCGGGATTTTAACGAAGCGATCATCACTGTTGGTGGTGTCAGCGTAAAAGAAGTCGATCCGGGAACGATGGAATCAAAATTGATCAAAAATCTTTATATCGCTGGGGAAATGCTGGATGTCGATGCCTTGACGGGTGGTTATAATATCCAAATTGCCGTTTCGACCGGTTGGCTGGCCGGAAACGCCGTTGAATAAGTGCTTAGAAAGAGTTGGATGAGGGAGAGTAAGATGCAAATTGCCATTGATGGTCCTGCCGGTGCAGGAAAAAGTACCATAGCAAAAAAAATAGCAGCAGCCTATAATATGACCTATCTGGATACCGGTGCCATGTATCGTTGCATTGCTCATAGCGTTTTAAATCAGATTGGGGATCATTTTGATAATGAGACAGATATTGTTAACATTGCCCGGAAAACGGAGATCCGCTTTGAAGGCAATCAGGTGTTCTGTAATAATAAGGAGGTTACCAGCGAAATACGAACCCCGCTGGTTTCCCGGCATACCTCGGATGTGGCCAGAATCAAAGCAGTCCGGGATTTGATGGTTGCTCAGCAGCGCGAATATGCCAAAGACCATGCCGTGGTGATGGATGGTAGAGATATTGGTTCGGTAGTCCTGCCAACGGCTGAGCTTAAGTTTTTTCTGGATGCCGACGTTCTGGAACGGGCGATCCGAAGAAAAAAAGAAATGGATGAAAAAGGAAACGGCAAAGCGCTGGAAGAGATAAAAAATGATATCGAGAGCCGCGATGCCAATGATAAAAATCGCTCAGAAGGTCCATTAGTGCAGGTCGAGGATGCCATTGTCATTGATACAACCGGAAAGAGTATTGAAGAAGTTTATCAAGAAATGAAAACGCATATCGACGAGGCGCGCCAATGATTTATAAAGTTGGCCGATTTTTAACCTACCTGCTCAGTTTTATTCTTTTTCGGATCACCATTACTGGCAAAGAAAACATCCCTAAAAATGGGGGAGCCTTGATCTGTCCCAATCACATCAGTAATATTGATCCGGTCGTGATTTCATTTTCAACGCCCCGCGAAATTCATTATATGGCCAAGGCGGAACTGTTTAAAAATCCGCTTTTGAGCTGGTTTTTTAAACAGGTCAAAGCCTTTCCGGTTAATCGTGAAAAGGTCGGGGTTGAAACGATTAAGACTTCCTTAAAAATTTTAAAGGAAGACAAGCTGCTGGGGATTTTTCCGGAAGGCCATCGTGTCAACCCGGAAGACCGGACGCCACCGGCTAGCGGTTTTGTGGTCTTTGCGATCAAAACAAAATCACCGATTATTCCAGTGCGAATCAAAGGAAAGTACCGATTTAGAAGCAAGATTGAAATTATAATTGGCACGCCTGTTTATCTGGAAGAATACTATGGCAAAAAACTATCTGAAGAAGAAACACGGCAGTTAAGCGGAAAAATCATGGATACAGTCTATGCTTTAGAATTGACTTGAGGTTAATATGGAAATAATTATTGCAGATAAGGCTGGTTATTGCTTTGGAATTGAAAATGCCATGAAAATGGTAAGCGATACAATCGCATCAGGTCAGCAAAATATATACAGCTTAGGACCGATCAGTCATAACGCTCAAGAAACCAGGCGCCTGACTGATCAGGGGGTTAAGATAATAGTGGATGAAGATCTAAAAAACATTGAAAGCGGCTGTATTATCCTTCGATCTCACGGAGTTGGCAAGAAAACCATAGAAGCGATTAATCATAAAGGCCTTCGGGTTATCAATGCCACCTGCCCCTTTGTTCGAGCCGTTCAAAAAAAAGTGGAAAAATATGATGCTGCCGGTTATCAGGTTGTCATTGTCGGCGATAAAGATCATCCGGAGGTGATTGGAGCTAAGGGCTGGTGTCAAAATAAAGCTTTAATAATTAATGATATAAATCAGTTGGAAAATATTGAAAGTTATGATAGAATATGTATCGTGGCTCAGACCACCATCATCGAATCCAGATTCAATGAAATTTGTGATGCGATCCGGTCGAGAGTCAATGAAGTCGTTATATTTAATACTATTTGCAGAGCCACCGCTGAAAGACAAGCAGCGGCAGCGAAAACTGCAAAAGCAGTAGAATATATGATTGTAATCGGTGGATACCACAGTTCGAACACACAAAAACTGGCGGATATCTGTAAAGTCGATTGCGAAAAAACTTGTCATATAGAAACCATCCGGGACTTAGATTTCACTGAAGTTAAGAAATATCAAAAAATTGGTATTACCGCAGGGGCATCAACACCGGATTGGATCGTTAAGGAGGTATTGGAAGGTATGGAAGAGCAAAACAAAATTGCTGAGGAAAACGTAGTCGTAGAAGTGGCGACTGAAGAACAGCCAACTGTTGTAGTTGAGGAAGTGGTGGAAACCATTGAAAAAGACGAATATGATGATGCTAATTTTGATTTCGCAGCAGAAATTGAAGAATCATTAAAAACAATTCGTCGGGGTGCTGAAATCGAAGGCGAAGTAATTCACATTGCTGAAGATGAAGTGATCTTAAACATTGGCTACAAAGCAGATGGTATCATTAAAAAGAATGATTTCACATGGAGAAGCGATGAGGTATTATCTGAACTTGTACAATTAGGAGACAAAGTTTGGTGTATCGTAACTGATTTAAATGAAGGTTCAGGAAATGTCAAACTTTCAAAAATCAAATATGATAACCGTCTCGTACAAAAACAGTTAAGTGACGCCTTTAATAATAAAACGATCTTAGAAGGAACAATCAAAGATATTTCTGGAAATGGTTTAATCGTTGATATCGGGTTTACTGATATTTATATGCCAGCATCACAATATCATGTCCGTTACGTCAAAGACTTGAACACCTTAATCGGTGAAAAAGTTAAGGGAATCATCATTGATTATAACCCCAAAAGACGTCGTGCGATTCTTTCTCAAAAAATTATTCTTGAAAAAGATATGAAAGAACGTCGCGAACAAGTCAAAGAAATGAAAGACAAACGTTTTGAAGAATTAAACGTCGATGATGTCGTTAAAGGGGTGGTTAAAACCATTACCAATTTCGGAATCTTTGTTGATCTTGATGGCATTGACGGTTTTGTGCATCGTTCAGACCTGACCTGGGAAAAAATTAATGAGCCAAAAGACATTGTCGAAAAAGGCCAGGAAATTGAAGCTAAGGTTATTGCTAAAAATGAAGAAGACAAAAAAATAAAATTAAGCGTCAAAGCATTAATGGATCGTCCTTGGGATGATTTCGTTGCTAAATATAATGTTGATGATGAAGTTGAAGTTACCATTACTAATATTTTAGATTTTGGTGCCTTTGCTGAAGTGATTCCAGGCGTTGAAGGTTTGATTCACGTTTCTGAAATCAGCTATAACCGGGTTGAATCGGTTGCTTCAGTATTAAACACAGGGGATGTATTAACGGTGAAGATCATCGGTATTAACCCTGAAAAAGAAAAAATCAGCTTAAGTAAAAAAGCGACTGAAGAAGCGCCAGCACGTCCGGCTCCAACAGCACGAAGCAGCAATAGTAGCAGCAATGCCAGCTCTGGCGATCGTGACAGAACCAGTAACTACGGTGGCGGAGACAGAAACCGCAGACCGCAACAAAGCCATAACAGCAATAACAATCGTAACAAAACAGTTTACGAAGAAACTGCTAATGTAACCCTCGGAGATGCATTCGCTGATATGTTCAGCGGTCTTACTTTCGAAGACAGCGAAGACGATAAATAAGAACTGACTTTTTAAAAGACCCAATCTCTGGATTATTTCTGGAGATTAGGTCTTTTTTTTAACAAAAAAACGATTTTCCTATTGAAAAATTAAGATTTCGTGCTATAATGACATTAAATCCCGGTGGAATACTCGGAAATAATCCAGGGAGGTTAAAGCACTTGAGACTTTCAACAAAAGGACGATATGGTGTACTGGCCATGGTGGAACTGGCGCTTCAATACGGAGATGGACCAGTTTCAATAAAGGAAATCGCCGAAAAACAAAGTTTTTCAGATTCATATATGGAACAGCTTTTTTCCACCCTAAAAAATGCCGGATTGGTAAAAAGTATGAGAGGAGCCCGGGGCGGTTATGTTTTAGCCCGGGATCCTAGCGACATTACCGTAGGTGAAATCATCAGAGCGCTAGAAGGGCCGATCGAACTGGCGGAATGCATTGATGGTGGCGGCCAGCAAGTTTGCTCAAAATCACCAGAGTGCGTCACTAGAGGGCTTTGGAAAGATATAAGTGACAGCATTAGTAATATCATTGACAATCGATCATTACAGGACTTATTAGGAAAATAAGCCAGAAAGAGGTATAAGTTATGAAACGAATTTATTTAGATCATGCAGCAACAACACCGGTTGATCCGACCGTTGTCGAAACGATGTTGCCATTTTTTACTGAATATTTTGGGAATCCTTCTTCGGTATACACAGAAGGTAGAGGGGTTAAGAAAAGCATTGAAGCCGCCCGGATCCAGATTGCCAAAGCTATTAATGCTGATCCCCGCGAAATTTACTTCACCGGAAGCGGATCAGAAGCGGATAACTGGGCGATAAAAGGGATAGCGATGAAAAATCAGGCCAAGGGAAAACACATCATCACCTCGACCATTGAGCATCATGCGGTTCTCCATACCTGTGAATACCTTGAGAAACAGGGTTTTGAAGTAACTTATCTACCAGTTGACGAATACGGGCTGATTTCCTTGGATGATTTACGAAATGCAATTAGAAAAGATACCATATTAGTGACGATTATGTTTGCTAACAATGAAATCGGAACCATTGAACCGATCAAGGAAATCGGCGAAATTGTAAAGGAAAAAGGAATTATTTTTCATACCGATGCCGTCCAGGCGCTGGGCAATATCCCCGTTGATGTAAAGGATCTAAATGTCGATCTACTCGCTATTTCGGCGCATAAAATATATGGACCTAAAGGGATTGGGGCACTTTTTATCAGAAAGGGAGTTCCGATTGATAATTTAATCCACGGCGGTGCTCAGGAACGCAAGAAACGCGCCGGTACTGAAAACACTGCTGAAATTGTAGCTTTTGGTAAAGCAGCCGAAATGGTGACTGAGCAGCTGGCAGAAAATGCCGCCCATATGAAAAAATTAAGAGACCTGTTAATTAAAGGAGTAATGGATAATATTCCTCAGGTTCGGTTAAATGGACATCCCGAGAAGCGCTTGCCTGGAAATGCTAACTTTTGTTTCGATTACATCGAAGGTGAGTCGATCCTGCTTAGCTTGGACATTATCGGGGTAGCAGGCTCGAGTGGATCGGCTTGTACATCGGGTTCACTGGATCCCTCGCATGTCTTACTGGCGATAGGTTTACCAGCGGGGGTAGCCCATGGATCGCTAAGACTTAGCATTGGCAAGCATACAACCGTCGAGGACATCAACTATGTAGTTGAAAACCTGATCCAGATTATTGAACGGTTGCGAAAAATGTCCCCGATTAACGCTGATTGTCCGATTGATGATGCGGTCTTTGATAAAGCCGAGCATCACCATCACTAAAAATAAATTAGATAAAAATATAATTAAGGAGAAAATAAAATGGAATATACAGATGTAGTAATGGAGAATTTTACCTGTCCCAAACATGTGGGCGAGATTGAAGGCGCAAATGGTGTTGGTCAAGTGGGCAGCCCAGCCTGTGGCGATATTATGAAAATCTTCTTAAAAATTAATGATGACGGCGTCATCGAAGATGCTTCTTTCAAAACCTTTGGATGCGGTGCAGCCGTGGCAAGCAGCAGTATGGCAACCGACATGATCATCGGCAAGACCATTGAAGAAGCGGGAAAATTTAAGAACTCCGATGTGGTTGATGCCTTGGGCGGATTGCCAGTCGAAAAAATTCATTGTTCAGTGTTAGCCGCTGAAGCCATTCAGGCGGCTATTCAAGATTATCATAATAAGAAAGCCCAATAACAAAGCATTGTAAAAAAAGCATCCTAAATAAAAAGACGCAGTTTCTATTTACTGGAGACCGCGTCTTTCTTTTGATGATTATAAAGGGAGGAAACCATGAAAAACAATAAACTCTTTCAGGTATCGACGCTGGCAGCATTTCAGAATAAAGGCTATGACGGACAGATATCGATAAAAAACATGTTGTCCTATGGCGATACCGGGTTTGGTACCTATGATAAACTAAATGGAGAAATGATTGTCTTGGATGGAGTGGCTTATCGCGCCGTGGGAGACTGTTCGGTAGAAGTGGCAGATTTATCGGATACAACCCCCTTTGCGACCCTTGGCGTTTTGGAAAAAAGCAAAGAACAGGTGCTCGAGATAAATGGAGATATGAGTCAACTGATAGCAAATCTAAACAAGTCTATTGATAACACTGAAAATCCAATATTGAGCAGAATCTCAGGCCGGTTTGAGATCATCGAGATCCATGGGGTATGGGCTCAAAGCCAGCCCTATCAAGAGCTGGACAAAATTGTCAGTGAGCAGTCAGTGCTGGTTCTTGAAAAGATTAGAGGCTCTCTGGTAGGTATTTTCTGCCCCGACTCGGCGCGCGGATTAAATGTGATAGGGTGGCATTTTCATTTTTTATCAGAAGATAAAAAAATCGGCGGCCATGTCAATAATCTCATCGCGGCTTCTCTAAATATTAAATTTAAGATCACAGAAAAACTAGCCATTATATCAAAAAATGATTGAAAAGTTGCTATTTTATCATGAATAAAAGAAAAAACAACGTTGCCATAAAAAAAATAATAGGGTAAGATATGCATATGACAGAAAAGGAAAGGAACACGAAATGAAAGCGAATATTTTGCTCAATGTGGAAGTTGTTTCGCAAAAGACAGGGCGACGACATGGATTGGTCAAGAGTCTGGTGGTTGTCAATCATGTTGTAAAATATCTGGTGATCAATCCCGGGGGAATTTTCTCACAGGCACAGTTTTTTAAACCAGAAAATATAATCGACGTTAATTATAAGCGTCTGATTATTGAAAATGAGAAAGTCATTATCAAGGCAAAAGGCCGGAAGGTTAAGGTCTATCTGGATGAAGCATTTCCGCTGATGGATTATCCGGTGGTCGATAAAAATAGGGAGTCTTTTGGTCATGTGGTTAATGCGACCATTGAAGCGGAAACCTTTGTTATTACCGAATATGAAATTTCACGAAGTTTTTTTGATGATATTGATTATGGGTTTGCTATTATTCCGGCCAGTGAATTGTGTTATCAAGATCAGGTGCTCTACTACGAAAAAGAAATGTATAATTTGGAATTCAAAAAACAGGGAAGTGGAATCGCCAATAAACTTCTGGGGGTAAGATAAATGGACAATTCATCGATAAAAAAAAGATTGCTATTTCTCAATCTTATCGTTGTCGTTATCATTGGTTCACTTTGCTTTTTTATCTGGCCAACTTTGGCCGGTATGTTTGCACCGTTTTTCTTTGCCATCGTGTTGGCCTATTTACTTAATCCTCTGGTTCGAACGCTCGAAAACAAAGGGTCAAATCGGGGGACGGCGGTACTGATCGTTTTCTTTGCGGTATTAGCAGTGGTGACCGGCGCTTTTATGAGCTTTGTCCCCAGTCTGATTACCAATATTGCCAGTATGATCAAGAGCATTCCAAATTTTGTTGAGCAAACCCAAATCTACATCACCGATTTGTCTGACTATATTTCAAATTTTACCGGCTATGACATTACCCAGTTTTTTAACCTCGAACAGGTTCTGGGAAATGTGATCCAGGGCTTTGCAACAGCGCTCCAGGGGATTTCTAATGCTATTTTGCAAAACAGTGGCCAGCTGATGAATGTCATCATTGTGCCATTGGTAACAATCTTTTTACTGATTGATAAGGAACTTTTTATCAAGGGCATTATGTATCTGGTGCCATTGCAGTATCGCAACAGCATGCTTAAAATGTGTTGTGACATTGATCTGGTCATTGGTGGTTTTATTAAAGGACAGGGCTTAACTTCCCTGATCGCCGGGATTGCGACGGGGATTGGCGCTTTTGCGCTTGGCTTACCCTATGCAACTATTATTGGGGTAATTGCTGGCATAACGACGATGGTACCTTATTTTGGCCCGGCGGTAGGAACCATCGTGATTGTGGTGCTGGTATTGTTTATCAATCCCTTGATGATTATTCCGATGCTGATTGTCATTGGGGTGGTTCAGGTGGTCTGTGGTAATTTTCTGGCTCCGGCGCTGATGTCTGGCAATGTCGGCCTCCATCCGGTATTTATTATCTTTTCGATTTTCTTTTTTGGCGCCATGTTTGGGGGCGTAGGGATGATTATGGCGGTACCGATGGCTGGAACGATTAAGGTAATTGCCGGATATGTTATTGCCTTATTTGCCTCAAAGGACGTTACTGATCTAAAAAAGGATTGACATTTAAATAGGGAATTAATATAATCATTCACACAGGTTAATATAAGAAATGCATCGAGAACGAAGGCTCTAAAAATAACTATTGCAGAGAGAGAGACGTGGCTGAAAGTCTTTTATAGTTGCTTTAGGGTTGCCCCGTTTGAGCAGCTGAGAAGAAAACTTGAATTTTACATTCATTGAGTATTTTTAGTCGGGAAACCGTTATTGATAAAGTGAGTTGCCAATGATTGTTTGGCGGCTAAATTGGGTGGTACCGCGGATTAAACCGTCCCTTGCAGACTTGCAGGGGATTTTTTTTTTAATAACAAACTAAGAACATCACATGTTGACAAGCAAAAATAAAAAATTGATAAGGAGAAAAAATGAAACCACTAGGATTAAATGAAATCAGAGAAAAATATCTGGCATTTTTTGAAGAGAAAGGACATCTGCGATTAAATAGTTTTCCACTTGTGCCAATTAACGACAAGAGTCTGTTATTAATCAACTCGGGGATGGCACCGCTGAAACCCTATTTTACCGGCGATGAAATCCCGCCCAGAAATCGGGTGACCACCTGTCAAAAATGTATCCGTACGCCGGATATTGAAAACGTCGGAAAAACTGCCCGACATGGAACCTTTTTTGAAATGCTGGGCAATTTTTCTTTTGGTGACTATTTCAAAAAAGAGGCGATTCCCTGGGCCTGGGAATTTTGCACTGAGGTTATGGAAATTCCGGCAGACAAGATCTGGATCACCATTTATCTGGATGATGATGAAGCCTTTCAAATCTGGAATGAAGATGTTGGGATTCCCAAAGAAAAAATTGTTCGGTTGGGAAAAGAAGATAATTTCTGGGAGCATGGCCTGGGACCCTGTGGCCCTTGTTCCGAGCTCTATTTTGACCGCGGCGAAGAATACGCGTGTGACAGCCCCACCTGTAGTGTTGGTTGTGATTGCGACCGTTATGTCGAATTCTGGAACCTGGTCTTTACCCAGTTTGATAAAGATGAAGCTGGCAATTATAACCTATTGCCAAAACCAAATATCGATACCGGGATGGGACTAGAACGTCTGGCGGTAGTGATGCAGGGAGTCGGGACGATATTTGAAATTGATACGGTTGGCCATGTGCTTAATTATATTTGTAAAAAAGCTGGGGTAAACTATGGCGATGATCCTCAGGACGATATCTCCATCCGGGTTATCACCGATCATATCCGTAGTGTTACCTTTATGATCGCGGACGGTGTGATGCCCGGTAATGAAGGTCGTGGTTATGTTTTGCGCCGACTGTTGCGTCGGGCTGTTCGTCACGGAAAATTATTGGGTATTAAAGATCTGTTCCTTTATGATGTAGCCAAAGAAGCGATTCGGGTTTCAGAAGGGGCGTATCCCGAACTGCGAGAAAAACAGGATTTCATTCAAAAGCTGATTCGGATTGAAGAAGTACGGTTTAAAGAAACCATCGATCAGGGTCTGGCGCTGTTAAATAAAGAACTGGATAAGATTATCGAAATGGAAGAAACCGTATTTCCAGGTGGTGGGGCATTTAAACTCTACGATACCTATGGTTTCCCCTATGATTTAACCAAGGAAATTGTTGAAGAGCGAGGACTGACCATTATTGTCGAAGACTTTGAAAAAGAAATGGAAGCCCAGCGAGAACGGGCACGACAAGATCGTCTCAATAGCGATTTAGCGGTCTGGGCTGATGATCCCTTTAATCCGCTGGGAGCAGAGGCAGTCAATACCTTTGTTGGTTATGACAACCTCGAAGCGGAAGGCACCATCATCGGGCTCTATGTGGGTGAAACCCTGGTGGATCAAGCCAAGGCTGGCGATGAGGTACTGGTATTGCTCGATCAGACCTCCTTCTATGCCGAAAGTGGCGGCCAGACTGGTGACCATGGGATCATTCAAAAAGGTGATGGCCTGATTGAAATCAATGATTGTAAAAAAGGCAGCCTGGGTCGCCATATTCACGCAGGTACGGTGAAGTCAGGAACCTTTAAGGTCGGTGAAAGTGTGATTGCCGAGGTTGACAAAGATTTGCGCGATGCTGTGCAGCGCAACCACACCTCGACGCATTTATTACAAAAAGCTCTGAAACAGGTTTTAGGCGATCATGTCGAACAGGCCGGATCATTTGTATCCCCAGAGCGGTTGCGTTTTGACTTTAATCATTTCCAGGCGATGACTCGGGATGAAAAACGGCAGGTTGAAGAGATTGTCAACACAGCGATATTAGCGGCTTATGAGGTGTCTATTTTTGAAACCGATATTGATCAGGCCAAAGAATTAGGAGCAACCGCTTTATTTGGCGAAAAATACGGCGAAATTGTTCGCGTCGTCAAGGTTGGTGACTTCAGTACTGAGCTTTGTGGTGGTTGTCATATCAACAATTCTTCCAAAGTGGGGCTTTTTAAAATCATCAGTGAAGGTGGCGTTGCTGCCGGGATTCGTCGAATTGAAGCGGCAACCGGTTTTAATGCCTGGCACCTGGTTGAAAAAATGGATGATACCCTGGTTGAGGTATCCAATTTGATGAAAACCAATCCTGATCAACTGCTGGAAAAAGTAACCGAAATGGCCGAAATCAACAAACAGAAGGAACGCACCATTGCCGAACTGAAACAGAAATCTGCCGGCAATGCGATTATCGATATCCATCAGAAAATGATCGTCATTAGTGGGGTTCAGGTTACCATTGCCGAAGTTGACAAAATGCCGATGGAAGAGCTGCGCACCATCGGAGATTTACTCAAAGACCGGATGGGATCAGGTGTTGTGCTGCTGGGGAGTGCCCTGGATGGCAAGGTTAATTTTGTTGCAACAGCCACTCCAGATGTTGTCAAACGCGGCTTCCATGCTGGTAAAGTCATCAAAGAAGTGGCGACACTAGCCGGTGGAGGTGGTGGTGGACGTCCTGATATGGCGCAAGCTGGGGGGAAACTTCCGGAAAAATTGGCAGAATCACTGTCAAAGGGAGAGACGTGCATTCGCGAGCAGTTAAATTAATTGATTAAGAAAATGAAAAATTACATCATTTGACTTGTCTTTTCTTTTCCTTTGGGTTAAAATGATATAAATTGATTGTGAAGGAGGTCTGATGACAATGGGAGAAAATACGGTGATTGATCGAGGAACCATTATGTTCGAGGTCGATAGCGAAAAGTCTCAGAAGATCGACGAAGTGATGCGCAATGTACATAAGGCTCTAGTTGAAAAAGGGTATAACCCCGTCAATCAAATTGTAGGTTATGTCATGTCAGGAGATCCGACCTATATCACAAGTCACAGAGAAGCGCGAAACGCCATACAGAAAATTGAACGCGATGAGTTGCTTGAGGAACTTGTCCGACGTTACTTAAAGAGTATTTAGTAGGCTGATAAATTGGGGCTGTCTCAACCGAGGCAGTCCTATTTTAGTTCAGGCAAGGTGAGGGTTAGCGCAAAAACTCGCGGACATTTTGTTTGTGGTTAGGAACGATTTTAAGATGAAAATCAATAAGTTAGGCAATACCGGTATCATGGTATCGCGCATGTGCTTTGGTAGTTTGACGATTGGCCCCCTCCAAAAAAATAAAACCCTTTCGGAAAGCCGGGAAATCATCGCGGCTGCTTTGGACGGCGGCGTTAATTTTTTTGATACCGCGGATTTATACAATAACTACGATCACCTACGGGCAGCGATCCAAGTAAAAAAGGATGTGGTCATTGCCACAAAATCCTATGATTATACGGCGACGGGCGTTCGTAAAAGTCTGAGTCGTGCTCTTTCTGAACTGGGGCGGGATTATGTTGATCTTTACCTGCTCCATGAGCAGGAAAGCCAAAAAACCGTTGCAGGTCATTGGGAAGCCATTGAGGCGCTGATGGTTGAAAAACAAGCAGGAAAAGTAAGAGCCATTGGCATTTCCACCCATCGGGTCGAGGGTGTTTACGGGGCTAATCTGTTTCCCGAACTGGATGTGATTCATCCGCTGATTAATCTAACCGGCATCGGCATTGAAGACGGCACCGCTGAAGAAATGACAGCGGCCATCCATCAGGCCAAAAAATTGGGTAAGGGCATTTACGCCATGAAACCTTTAGGTGGCGGCAATCTGCTTTCCCGGAAACAGGCCAGTTTTGAGTATGTTTTAAATTTGGCCGATCTCGACGCGATTGCGATTGGGGTTCAATCGGTTAACGAAGTGTTGTATAATGTTAAAAAATTTAATGGCGAGACCATATCGGTGGATTTAGAGGCGGCGGTCTCGCATGCTTCAAAGTCACTACATATCAGTAACTGGTGCACCGGGTGCGGGGAATGTGTGAAGCGCTGCAAGCAGCGAGCCTTGGCTTTGGTTGGTGGAAAAGCTCAAGTTGATCAAAAAAAATGTGTACTCTGCTGTTATTGCAGTTCCGCATGTAAAGACTTTTGTATTAAAGTGATTTAGCGCAATGATAACAAATAGATGGGATTATGAATGGAAAGAATTTTAGGAATTGATGTTGGCGACAAACGGATTGGGGTTGCTGTAACGGATCCTTTGCAGATTACCGCCCAGGGGGTAATGACCCTCAAGCGAAAGACCCGCGATGACGATTTAGAAGCATTTCGCGAGTTGATTGCAAAATATGAGATCAAAAAAGTGGTGGCTGGTCTACCGCTTAACATGGACGGTTCAGAATCGGCTCAGACCCGGAAAACAGTGAATTTTTGTCAGTTTATCAAGAAACGGTTAAACATTGAAATTATCTATATTGATGAACGTTTAACCTCGTCCTGGTCTGAAAAAGTGCTGATCGAAGGAAATGTTTCCCGGGAGAACCGCAAGGATTATATTGACATGCTGGCAGCCCAAATCATTCTGCAATCCTATATGGATCGCGCTGTTAAATAATTTGTAAATAATGAATTATTTAAGCATGAAAAGGTATAATTTAAAGATTATGAGCGAAAAAATAAAATTGAAAGAGAAGTTGATATGGAAGAAAAAATAATTTTAGAAGATGAAAATGGCGTTGCAAGAGAGTTCGATTTAGAAGTTTCCTTTTCTCTCGGAGAAAAGACTTATGTGCTTTTAACTGAAGGCGAAGAAAGTGATGATGTGTTTGCTTTCTTTATCGATGAAGACGAAGATGGTGAAATTTTAGTTCCGGTTGAAGATGAAGCAGAATTTGCCTTAATTGAAGCCGAATATGATCGTATCATGGACGAAGAATATGAAGATGAAGATGAAGACGAAGATGACGATGACGGTGAAGTTGAGTAAATGCCCCCTTGTTAACGGGCCTTTTTAGCCGAACGAATCGTTTCATTGTCAAAGTAATGATTAACCAGGAAGAGACAGCCGCTCATGTGCCTAACAGCAGTCGCATGAGTGAGCTTCTTGTTTTTGGGATCCAAACTTCTTGTCGAGTTAATCAGAATTCATCAGGATGAGTAGATACTGGCTAAATTTGTTATGCAACACAATGCTGTCAAGGCGTTTTTGCTAGATCGCGTAATAATCGGTAAGCGACATGTTTATTGGGTCAATGTCATAGTCTGGGAATAGAGATCCGTGCGCTTTCCTGTGATATTGATGGAGTAAATATAGAAATTATCAGAGCATTACCTGTGACTGTTTATCAGAGGAGACTTTAAAAAGAGGTGTGACCACCATGAATAACGAAAAACAAATCGTGGATGCACTCAGAAAAAGAGGGAACAAATTAACCCCTCAACGTCTGGTCACCATTGAGGTTCTGTTGACCTTTAGGGAACAGCATTTTAGTGTTGAAGAATTATTCCTTGGTGTTAAACAGCGCAATCCTGAAGTGGGAATGTCGACCATTTATCGAACGGTGCAAATATTAGAAGAAATGGGACTCATTACCAAACGTAATTTTGATGATGGCTTTGCTCGCTACGAACTCTGTGAGCTCGATGAAAAGCACTGGCATCATCATTTAATCTGCTTAGAATGCGGAAAGGTAATCGAAATGCAAGACGATTTCCTGGAAGCTCTGGAAAAAGAAATAGAAGAAAGGAAAGAATTTATAATAATCAATCACGAACTTAAGGTGTACGGATACTGTTCGGATTGTTGTGCCATAACGAAAGGAGAATAATTTGACTGAAAATAAAAACTTAATAACGACGGAAGCCCAACAACTGGAGGGTCGTTCACGATCAAGACGAAAGCCGCAACCTCAGAAAAATAAAGATAAGTTGAGGCTAATACCCTTGGGCGGTTTAGGCGAAATCGGAAAAAATCTGAATGTCTTTGAATACAAGGATGATATCATCCTTGTCGATTGCGGGCTGAAGTTTCCAGATGACGATATGTTTGGAATTGACATTGTTCTGCCAGATTACACTTATATTTTGGAGAATCAGGATAAGGTTAGAGGGGTTGTCATAACCCATGGGCATGAGGATCACATTGGGGGGCTTGTTTATCTGCTGAGAAAGATTAACATCCCCATTTATGCGACGAAGTTTACCATGGGTCTGATTGATAAGAAGCTCAAAGAACATGGTTTACTTACCAAAACCACTCGAATTATTGTCAAGCCCAAAGAACGGATTGATATTGGCGAGTTTAACGTCGAGTTTATTCGCGTCAATCATAGTATTGCTGATGCCGTCGGACTGTGCATCAAATGTGCAGCAGCTACGGTTGTCCACACCGGGGATTTTAAAATAGACTATCATCCAATTGGTGGCGAAGTAATCGACTTGCAGCGATTCGCTAAAATTGGATCCCAGGGTGTCGATCTGCTAATGTCAGATAGCACCAATGTCGAAGGAGCCGGATTCACGCCATCGGAAAGCACTGTGGGACCAACCTTATATAACTTGTTTCGAGGAGCCAAAGGGAGAATAATCGTAACAACCTTTGCTTCTAATGTCCATCGTCTGCAGCAGGCCATTGATGCCGCAGTAGAATATAATCGAAAGGTTATTATTTGCGGACGAAGCATGGAAAACGTTAGTGAAGTGGCGATGGATCTTGGTTATCTCAAGGTTCCTCCAAATGTATTAGTTCAATTAAGAGACATCAAAAAATACAAAGATAAAGAATTAGTGATCATTACGACCGGCAGCCAGGGTGAACCGATGGCTGCTCTGGGACGAATGGCATTGGGTGAGCACCGTCACCTGACCATAAAAAAAGAGGATATGGTTATCATTTCAGCATCTCCAGTACCGGGAAATGAAAAAATGGTTTCTGAAGTCATCAATAAACTGGTTGAACTGGGATCAGACGTTGTATATGGACGTTTTGCCGAAATTCATGTGTCAGGCCATGCCAGACAGGAAGAATTAAAACTAATGATTACCCTGGTTAAACCGAAACATTTTCTGCCTGTTCATGGCGAAAGTCGGATGCTTATGCAGCATGTTGAGCTAGCTCAAAACGTTGGGATGAACAAGGAAAAAACCTTTATCGCTGAGAATGGAAATATCCTGGAAATTGATAAACGCACCGCTCAAATTGTCGGCAAAACCCAGGCTGAACCCGTTCTGGTTGATGGCTTGGGAGTCGGAGATATTGGTAATATCGTTCTCAACGACCGGAAACGATTGTCAGAAGATGGTCTCTTTATTGTAGTTTGTACCATGCACAAGGGTAAAGCGGTTTCAGGACCAGATATCATCTCGCGGGGATTTGTTTATGTGAGAGAGTCAGAAGAACTCATCAACAATGCCCGGGAAGAGGTAAAGAAAGCCTTGATTTCTTGTGAAGAAAAGGGTATTATTGACTGGAATTCGATTAAAAACGTCATCCGTGAAAGTCTATTTAAATATCTTTATGCAAAGACTCAGAGAAAACCGATGATACTCCCCATTTTGATGGAAGTATAGATTCAAGCAGGCGATTGTTTGAGATGCATTTCTGTAATAATTGCCGATAAAATTTAAAAAATAGGAGTAGTATATGAACGTCTATGATGAAGCCAATAATTTGGCACGAGCCCTCAAAGAATCCACGGAATACAAGAACTTTTTAGAATCGAAACAAAAGCTCGAACAAGATCCCGAAAAGTATGAAATGGCCAAAGATTACATGCGCCGACAAATGGAAATTCAATCCTTCCAGATGTTGGGAAATGAATTAACCGAGGAACAGATCACAGCCTATAATACGCTAGCCAACACGATTATGGGTATTCCTGAAATCGCCGAATTTTTTCAAGCCCAGATGCATTTTTCAGTAGTTTTTCAGGACATTACCGACATCATGGCAAAAGCTGTCGACTTGGATATGGGTCTGTTTGATTCAGAAGAAGAAGGCTGTGGCATCTAAACAACCATTTTAAATAGAACGATTCGAAAAGAATATAGGTGCCACCTAATTAGCGGTCCTATATTCTTTTTATGGTTTAAGAAATGAAAGGAAGGTGAAAGGATGAGCAACCGAACAAGCCAAACCAGACAAGCGCCGCGAAAAAAAACAGGAAAACTGATTGCCATTATTCTATTATTATTAGTCGTATTTGGTGCGACTGGGGTGTTTAGCTTTAATTATTTTATTGGACAAATGTTAGAACCAGTCGGTAATGGAGAGCTTGTCTATGTTGAAATAGAGCAAGGTGCCATTATCAGCGAAGTCGCTGAGCTTTTGGCTGAAAACAACTTGATCAGGGATACTTTTGCCTTCGAGATGTTAGCTAAGAAAGATAAAACTGCCCACCAGATCCAATCCGGCTATTATGCTTTTAGCCCGGCAGAATCAGCCCAGCAGATTCTCGATCGTCTGATCACCGGCGATGTCGCAGATGCTACGGTTACGATTCCCGAAGGTCGCAATATTTCCGAATTTGCTAAAATATTTGAAGAAAAGAATATCTGCGACGCCGATGCTTTTATCGAAGAATCCAAAAAAGTGGCAGAATATCAAAAAGAATATTCCTTTCTCAGTAGTATTCCCCTGACTGAAAAAGAAGGGATTAATCGAACGCTTGAGGGTTATCTATTTCCTGATACCTACACCTTTTCCCCAAACACTGACCCTGCAAAAGTGGTCACTGCGATGCTGGATCGTTTTGAGGAGGTATATGATCAAAAGCTGTTAAAACAGACGAAAGAAATGGACAAAACAGTGGATGAAATTGTGATCATGGCTTCTATTGTTGAATTAGAGACGAAATTTGTTGAGGATAAGGCTAATGCTGCCAGTGTCTTTTACAATCGGATCGCCGAGAACATGCCGCTTCAATCCGACATTACCGTCGATTATGCCCGGGGTGAAAAAACTCCCGTACTAACAACTGAACAAACCAAATTTCCGTCACCCTATAATACCTACATCAATACCGGACTGCCCTTTGGACCGATTTGTTCCTTTGGGGAAACATCGTTAGAAGCGGCTTTAAATCCGGCTAAAACAAGCTATTTATATTTTGTTGCCGATATGGACTCGGGAAAGATCTATTTCAATGAAACCTATGATGAGCATTTAGAAGATGTGCAAAGATATATGGGAGACTGATTAAGACGTCGAGAAATGTTAATCAGCCCCTATTACTAAGGGGTTGCAATAAAAAAAGATTGAAGGCCAGACAGTGAGTGAAATTGTACAAGATTACATTGAGGATTATATCAGAGGGTTAATACCAGCTGATTGTCTGCAAATAGAAGAATTCAGGCAAAGAGCCCAGGAGACTGATATTCCGATCATCCATAAAGAAGTTCAGAAGCAGATCGAATTATTAATCACCGCCCAAAAAATCCAGTCCGTTCTTGAGGTCGGTACAGCCGTAGGATTTTCGGCATCTGTCTTTGCTATAGCAATGGGTCCGCGGGGACGGGTGGATACCATCGAACGAAATTTTAAGATGGTGGTTCAGGCAGAAGAAAATATTAGTAGCTTGGGTCTTAACCATCAGATTAATCTGATGGTTGGCGATGCCCAGGAAAAACTGGCAGAACTTGATCAAAGCTATGATATGATTTTTTTGGATGGCGCCAAAGGTCATTACATCCATTTGCTAGACGATTGCCTGCGGTGTTTAAAACCCGGCGGACTATTAATTTCTGATAATGTTCTGTTTAAAGGGATGATCGCCAGCAACGAATTGGTGATCCGACGGAAAATTACCATTGTCAAACGGATGCGGGTATATCTGGAAACCATCTCCAACCATCCCCAACTAATTACCAGTATCCTGCCACTGGGTGATGGTTTGGCGATCAGCTTAAAAAAGACGATTAAGGACGAAGCTTCGTGTTGTCAAGCGTAGTGGAATCTAAGAAAAAGAACGGAGATACAGCATGAAAAAACCGGAACTACTGGCACCGGCGGGAAATTTTGAAAAACTTAAGTATGCCCTCCATTACGGTGCCGATGCGGTCTATTGCGCCGGCCAGAGATTTGGGCTGAGAGCAAAGGCTGACAATTTTGACCTGGCAGCTCTGGCCGAGGCGGTTAGCTATGTGCATGAGCGCGATAAAAAAATATATGTTACCCTCAACATGATTCCCCACAATGCAGATTTAGACGGTCTGCCTGAATATGTAAGCGAACTGCAAGACCTGGGTATTGATGGCGTGATTGTAGCCGATCCCGGGGTTTTTTCTGTGGTTCAGGAAGTGGCTCCGGCTTTAAAAATATCAGTCAGCACCCAGGCCAATAATACCAACTGGCGCAGCGTTGCATTCTGGCACGCCCAGGGTGCCAAACGGATTGTGCTGGCCAGGGAACTGGGTCTTAACGAGATCCAGGAAATCCGTGAAAAAGTGTCACCAGAAATGGAGATTGAGATCTTTGTTCATGGCGCCATGTGTATCTCCTACTCCGGACGTTGTTTATTAAGCCATTACATGACCGGCAGAAATTCAAATCAGGGCGATTGCGCCCATCCCTGTCGGTGGAAGTATCATCTGATTGAAGAAACCCGGCCAGATGAAGTCTTTTCGATCGAAGAGGATGCCACCGGTTCCTTTATTTTTAACTCCAAGGATTTGTGTCTGATCGATGAAATTCCGGAATTGATGGCAGCAGGGGTGGACAGCTTTAAAATCGAAGGCCGAATGAAAAGTCTCTATTACGTGGCCACTGTGGTATCGGCCTATCGTAGTGCCATTGATTACGCCTATGATAATCCCGAGCTAACAAAACTCGGTGAGGGCTATTATGATGAGTTGACAAAGGTCAGCCACCGCAATTATACCAAAGGCTTTTATAGCGGTAAAACAACATCAGTGGATCAAAATTACGGCACCAGCAGTTATACTCGCCACTATGATTTTGTCGGTCTGGTTCTGGAATACGATGAAACCACCGGGATGGCCTTAATTGAACAGCGCAATAAGGTCGTTTTGGGTGATCAGATCGAGATCATGATTCCTGGCAAAGGTTTTTTTACGCAAAGAATTGAGATCTTGACCGATAAATCCGGCGCAGAAATCGAGTCTACACCTCATCCCAAAATGCGTTACTATTTAAAGATGCAGATGCCAGTTAAAGCGATGGATATCATCAGAAAACAGGAGCTAGTTTGATAGAAATATAACAATTAAAAATGATTTTCGTTTACAGCAGAGATCGAATAATATTCTTGAGAAATGTTATTGACACCGCATTATTAAGGTGCTATAATTCAGAATGTTTCAGGAGTGTACTAGGTTAACATCGATGCAGATGTTTGCTAGCATGCTGTTGTAGTAGACTCGGATTTATCAAAGGTGATAATAGATAGAGCCTATCTTGTTATGGCCTTTTTTTTGCGCAAATTTTGCCTGTTGGCGTTTGTCTTATCGAGTTAGAAGGAGAAAAAATGTATAATTTCGATCAATTGCTGAGTTTGTTCAGTGTGCTGTTGTTATTGGTGGTCGCGTTTAGTTTCATTAACGAAAAAACTATAAAACTGCCCTATGAAATTGGTCTGGTTGTTTTTGGATTTATCTTTGTTGTTATTTATATCATTGGCCGGAACTTGAATATTGTCCATTTACCAATGGAACTTGTAAATCTCTACCGGGAATTTAATTTTACCGATTTTCTCTTTAAAGGTGTTTTGTGCTTTATGCTCTTTAGCGGGGCATCACGGATCGAATTTGGCGATTTTAAAGCCGATAAATTCCTGATTGGGAGTATGGCAGTTATCGGAACACTGGTATCTACAGTTGTTTATGGTCTCTTATTTTTCGGCTTGGGCTATCTGATCCATGTCAATATCTCCTTTCTGGAAGCCTGTTTACTGGGCTCAATCGTTGCACCGACCGATCCAATTTCGGCGATGAGTATTCTGGCAAAGGCCGGATTACCGAAGCGAATCGGCCTGATTATTGAAGGGGAAGCCTTGTTCAATGATGGCGTCGCCGTGGCTATTTTTGCCACCCTGCTAACAGCCTTAAAACTGTCTGCCAACAGTGTCTCAGTCATGAGTTTTACGTGGGGACTAACCACTGAAATTCTCGGTGCAGTGGCTGTCGGCTTTGTTGTTTCCTTCCTGTTATTTGAAATATTCAAACGATCAAATGACAATTTTATCAAAATATTCACCAGTCTTCTGACGGTGATGCTGGCATATTTGATTTGTGAATACTTTGTTTTCTCAGGACCGATTGCCGCAGTCATTTGCGGACTTTACTATGCGACTGGAATCGCCGGAATGAAGCGAAAAAATCACAGATGTATGTCTGAGGAATTACATAACTTATTCTATTCTTTCTGGTCAGTGGTGGATAACCTCTTAAATGGCATCTTATTCCTGTTAGTTGGCGTCTTATTACTGAATATCAAGAACATCAACACCCTCTCGGTCGGGATGATTTTGACCATCGCCATCGGAGCGATTGTATTTAATACGATTGCTAGAATGGCTGGGGTATATGCATCGATGATTTTCAACAAAAACCCGCCAGAAGGTAAGGGTATGAAAAACCCTAAATTCATTACCTTTATGACCTGGGCAGGTTTAAAAGGCGGTCTCTGTCTGGCCTTGATTATGGGTACTAGCATCTCTTTGACGACGCCAATCTATAATCTGTTTTTAGTGGCAACCTACGCCATTGTCCTCTTTACAACGGTGGTACAGGGATTGACGGTCGGCCAGGGCTATATATTGCTTAGTAGAAATAAGAGGAACAAAGTCAAACCGCAAAAGAAAAAGATAAAAATAGCTGGTAATCCAGCGAAATAAACTGATTTTATCGATGCTTTTATAGGAGTTCTTGTCCAGCAATATTTTATGACCGGAAAGGTAACCCTACTTGTTAATAAAACCGGGTAAGGTTATAATAAGTAGCGAACGTAAAATAAAGAACAAGCAAGTTGGAGGTGTCATGAGAATATATATTGCCGCTTCATGGAAGCATCAGCATGCCGTTGAAATGCTGACCGATTTACTAGAAATCCGGGGTCATACCATTTTGTCCTGGATCCGCGAGGGACGGCCGGAAGAAGCCTTCCTTTCGCAAAAAGAGCTGAAGGGTTTTATTGAGTCGCCTGAAGGGTCGCGAGTTTTCAACTTTTGTATTGATTCGGTCACCAGTGCCGATCTAATTATCTATATTGGTCCATCCGGCTGTGATGCCTGGGCCGAAATCGGCGCTGCCTACGGATCAAAGATTCCGGTTTTTGGATTGCTGGCCAAGGCCGAGCAGGTGGGGCTGATGCGCCATATGATTAAAGACTGGTATCGCTCGATTTCGGAGTTGATGGCAGCAGTGGATGCCATCAAGTAAGAAACAGACACGATGTAGCGAAAAATCTTAACAGTATCAACGGACAGTAATGTTTGTTGATACTGTTTTTAGTTTAGTCTATACAAAAAAAAGTGACTGTGGGATAATAAATAAAACGGATACGAGTGAGGACGCACAAATGAGAATACTACATACTGCCGATTGGCATTTAGGAAAAAATATTGAAGGTCACAGCCGGATCGATGAGCAGGCCTGCTTTCTGGCGGACTTTGTTAAAATAGTCAAGGACGAAAAAATAGATCTATTGATCATCGCTGGGGATGTTTATGACAGCTATAACCCACCGGCCAGAGCCGAGGAATTGTTTTATGAGACCCTAAAGCAATTGTCCGACGGCGGGAAACGACTGATTCTGGTGATCGCCGGCAATCACGATAATCCCCA
Organism: uncultured Acetobacterium sp.; assembly: GCF_927416815.1. Classification (NCBI taxonomy): domain Bacteria; kingdom Bacillati; phylum Bacillota; class Clostridia; order Eubacteriales; family Eubacteriaceae; genus Acetobacterium; species uncultured Acetobacterium sp. The sequence goes on from NZ_CAKMJU010000018.1 coordinate 34,123, forward strand.
GCGTCTTGAAGCGCCGGGACCGCTGGCCCGTGATCATGGGATTTTGATGGCCGGGGTGCCCAAAACGATCATCCCAACCGGGGCCTATGGTAAGCATCAGGTGGTGGCATCAGGAGCAGGTTATGTGGAGCTGGAAATTAACGGAGAACGGGCCGTGATCCTGCTGTTGCCCTATCCCAGCGAAAAACGGCTTAACGAGGTTTTATATGATCTGACCACCGCCGAAGATCAAAATCAAAAGTCTTACAGTGATCGGATTCATAACTATTTTTCGCAACTGGAGTGCCATTTCAGAGACGATACCATCAATCTGGTGACCACCCATATCTTTGCCATGGGCAGCCAAGAAGCTGGATCAGAGCGGACCATCCAACTGGGCGGCACCTATATTGTCGATGGCCAGTGCTTTCCCGAAAAAGCCCATTATATCGCGCTGGGACATGTTCACAAACCACAGGTGATTCCTGGCACCGATGGCCGGGGACGTTATGCTGGTTCGCCACTCCATTTTAACCGCCGCGAAATTGCCTATGGAAAAAAATGCATGGTGGTGGAAATTATCGTTGAAGCGGGCGTTACCACAAAAAATGAGATCCGCGAAATCGAGCTAAAAGTTTACAAGCCGATCGAGGTCTGGAAATGCGAAAACGTCGATGCCGCCATTGCCAGATGCCAAGCCAACCGGGAGCGATCCTGCTGGGTTTATCTAGAAATTGAGACCGATCACTATATCCGGGAAGATGAGATTAAAAAAATGAAGGCTCATAAGGATGATATTCTGGAGGTGATCCCCAAGCTGACCACTTTAGAAACCGAGGCCAGTCTGGAAGCATTGACCGAAAAATCATTTGGCGATGTATTTAAAGAATTTTACCGCCGGGAACGGGGCACCGAAGCTGATGATGAGGTTCTGGAATTGCTGCTTTCGTTGGTTGTAGAGGAGGCAAAACGATGAGACCGATCCGACTAAGAATTAAAGGGATTAACAGCTTTCAGGAAGAACAGCTGATTGATTTTAAGACCCTGACCCAAGCCGGTATTTTTGGTATTTTCGGACCCACCGGCAGCGGTAAATCGACCATTTTGGATGGTATTACCCTGGCGCTTTATGGCAAACTGTCCCGAAACAGCAGTAATTACATCAATGTCAACGACGAAAAGGCCAGCGTCGTGTATGAATTTATCATCGCCGGGCAGGAAGAGAAAACCTATCAGGTCAGCCGCGAGTTTAAGCGCAATAAAAATGAAGGCATCAATCAGGGGAAATGTCAGCTGCTGGAATTAAGACCCGAAGGGGCATTGGTGCTGGCGGACAAAACCACCGAAGTAACCAATGCCTGTGAAGAAATCATTGGTTTGGGTCTGACCGATTTTACCCGAACCGTGGTGCTGCCCCAGGGAAAATTCAGCGATTTCTTAAAGCTCGAAGGAAAGCCCCGTCGGGATATGTTGGAACGGCTTTTTAACCTATCCAAATATGGTGATGAACTCTCCAATCGCCTTAAATTAGAGCGGATCAATGAGCTTGAAAAGCTCAACCAGATCGTCGGCAGCATCAAGACCTATGAAGGCGTTAGCCCAGAAGCGCTGGCCGAAAAGCAGAGCAGCTACGAGCAGAACCATCAGCAGCTCAAAGAAAACCGCGAACGCTTTGAACAGTTGAATAGCCAATTATCAGAAGCTAAGCTTTTAATGGATTTACTCACTGAGCAGAAGAACGCCACAGATGAAGTCCGAAATCTTGAAACCAGGCAAATCGAAATCACCGAAAAAGAGCAGCAGCTGGCGCTGGGCAAAAAGGCACTGGAAGTGCGGCCTTTTATGGAAGCTTTTGAAACCCTCAAAAACCAGGTTGAAGAGAGCCGCTGTAGTCTGATTGGCAGCGAAGAAAAACTGGTAGAGCTGCTTGTTAAAAAAGAAGCTTGCGAGAATAATTTTAATCAAACCGATGACTATAAAAGCGAAAATCTTTTTAAATTTCAAAGCAAACTGGAAAAGGTGGCTGATGCCATGATTTGGAAAGAAGCCCAGTTAGCGCTAGAAACGGAAATTCGTGAACTGAATAAAAAAATGGATACAAAAAATCATCACAAGATCAACCTGGAAAATGATAAAACAAGACTGACTCAAGAAATCGAAAAAGTAAAAAAACAACTTGAGGGGCAACGTAGCGAGGAAAAGAAGTGTCGGATCGAACCGGATCATCGCGAAAAAATTACCCGGGGGATTACGATTACAGAAGAAACTAGCCGGCTGAATAGCGAAATCGAAAGCGATGAAAAGCGTCTCAAGAAAAATCAGACCGAAATAGACCAGCTTCTCGAAAACGAGAAAAGCCTTGAAGAACAAAGGCAGGCACTAGCAAGCGAGCTGTCAGCAGTTGATCAGGAGCTTAAAGCCCATGAAGCGGCTCGTCCGGCTACCTGGGACAGCATCAGAACGGAAAAAGATGAGATCATCCGCATCAAAAATATTTTTCTCAAGCAAACGGCTGGCAAGGTGAGCCTCACCGCCCAGGAAAAGCAGATTGATGCCCTGGTTCAAACCATTGAATCGAAAAAGGCTATTGAAAAGCTGTTAAAAGAAAAAATGACAGCAGTAGAAAAACAACTGACACTGTTGGAAAACAAAAATATGGGACATAAACTCAGAGAACAGCTTTGTGATGGACAACCATGCCCGGTTTGCGGCTCAACCGAACATCCGTTGACGGTCTATCCAGAAGAATCGGATGATGCGATCCGGGTGGAGGTCATCAATAATACCTATTCGCAGCAGCAAAAGGAATTGGCAGAAATAACCGCAGAAATTGCCCAACTAACCGGCAGTTTTACCATTTTAGTTGAAAATCAGAAGAATCTAAAAACTGAAATCATCAGTCTTGGCCAACCCATTCCTGAAGGCCAACCAGAGTTACTAGAAGCCACCAATACGGAGTTGATTAAGTCTCTGGAAGACTGGGAAGTGTGGCAAAAAAAACAAGAAACCCGGAGTCATGAAATAAAAAACCAGTTGTTAAGACGGGAAGGCGATCTTAAAGAAAAAACCGCAAGCAGACAAGCATTGATGCTGCAAAACCTAGAATTGGAGGAGCTGAAAAAGAATCGCGAAGCAGCATTTAGACAGCTGATGGCAGAAGCGACGGACTTAAAAATTAAGCTTAAGGTGCCAAAAGCCTTTGATTTTCACGCCGCCAATGAAACCATTAAAAAGATGGATGCGCGGCGGGGCGAATTGATGGATAGTCTCGAAATTCTGGAAAAAGGACTTGCTACCGATCGGCAGCAGCTCGAAAAACTGGGTGAAAGCATTCATGGCATTAACCGTCAGGTTCAGGAATTCTTGCTGCTGATTGGCGAAAAGGCCAGACAGTTTAAAGAAAAAAGGACTGCTATCGAAGAGAAGCTGGGAAAAGATTATGAGCTAAAAGAGCTGGGTGAATTAAAAGATAAATTTATCGGGAACATCAAATGGATTGAAAATGCTTGGACCACGGCAAAGCAAAAGCTCGAGACTGCCCGGCTAGAGTATCAAAAAACTGAGGAAGCAGTGACCATAAAAAAAGCTAATCTTAAGACCCTGCAAAGGCAATTTGAGATTAATCAGTCAGCCCTGAAAAAGCAGTTAGACAGCCTGGGTTTTAAAGATCTGACCACTGCCGAAAATTCCTGGATAGCGGATGACAGTATAAAAAAGCTGGAAACTGAGATTGCCGGTTATTACCAGAATTGCACCAAATTAAGTGGCAAGCTGGAAGACCTGAATAAAAAAATTAATAACAGGGAAATGACCGCAGCGGCTTATGATGAGATCGTTACCTCCCATCAGTTGTTAGAAGAAAGTATTGAGCAGCAGAAGGCCCTGGAAATTCGCTTAAAAAGCAGTATTGACGAGCTGGAAAAACGGCTCACGGAGCTGGCAAGCTATTTAGTAGAAAAGGAAAAGGTCGATCACCGGCTGGCACTGATTGCCGATTTGGAAAAGCTGTTTGCGGGAAAGCGCTTTGTTGAGTTTGTGGCTGTTTCCCGGCTCAAGTACATTTCCATTGAGGCATCTAAACGGCTTACGGAGATCAGCAACGGCAATTATGGGCTGGAAGCCGATGATGAGGGTAAATTTATTATTCGGGACTACAAAAACGGCGGCGCCGCCCGCGATGCTTCAACATTATCAGGCGGCGAAACCTTTCTGGCCTCCTTATCACTGGCCTTGGCGCTTTCCGCTGAAATACAGTTAAAAGGACGGGCACCACTGGAATTTTTCTTCCTCGATGAGGGCTTTGGCTCCCTTCATGAAGATGCTCTGGAGGTGGTGATGAATTCGATTGAAAGGCTCCATAACGACCGCCTGAAGGTAGGGATCATCAGCCATGTGGAATCGATCAAGAACCGGATGCCGGTCAAACTGCTGATTACCCCGGGGGAAGCTGGCGTTGGTGGCAGTAGGGTGCGGATTGAAAAATAAAACGGATTGAAAAATGTATTGAAATATAAAGAAATGAAATATTAAAAGGACTAAGATGACAAAGAATTATACGATAAAATATTCAAAACGAAAAACACTAGGCCTCTATATTACCAAAAATGCTGAAATCGAGGTCCGGGTGCCCAAGGCAACCCCCAAAAAAGTTATTGAGGATTTCGTAAACCAGCATCAGCACTGGATTAACTCCCACCAAGATGCGGTGGCTAAACGGTTGGCGGAACGGGAGAATTTTGAGCTGCGATTTGGCAGCAACCTGCTTTTTCTGGGTCGTGAATTGCCGCTGGTGCCAGTCGAAAAACCGATCTTTGGCTATGATGGACAGCGTTTCTATGCTTATGGCGAGATGTCAGCCGAGGAATTAAAAGCCAGTCTGGTGGGTGTCTACCGAAGGCTGGCAAAAAAGGTGCTCAGCACGATGGTCAATGAGTTAGCAAGGCATATGGGTCTTAAACCCAAGGCCGTCAAAATAAACGGTGCCCGAACTCGGTGGGGTTCCTGCTCCAGTGCTGGCAATCTTAATTTTTCATGGTATCTGGTGATGGCTGAAGAAACCACCATTCGCTATGTGGTGGTTCACGAGCTGGCCCATCTGCTAGAAATGAACCATTCTCCCAACTTTTGGGGAATTGTAGAGAAGGTTTTGCCTAATTATAAAGCGGAACGGGAAAAACTAAAAAATCTCCAGAAAAAATTGAGTGTTCAGAGCTGGGAATAAGCGAGACTATCTCGCTTATGAGGTTGTCGCTAAACTACCGTACCGACCAATTGTTAATCTGTTGTTCGCCGCGCCATGCGAAATTCGCTACGCTCCTTTCGCACTGGTCGCGGGCAGTCGCCAACTACAAGCAAGCTTGTGATTGGCTCGTTGCCTGCGCGCAGAATCGGACAGGCTCTGCTGTGTCCGCTCCGATGCGTAGGGTCTGACCCCTAGGTCACAACATGATGTAACAATTGCCGGTACTGGGTTATCTTTTTTGACAGTCTGATAAGCGAGACCATCTCGCTTATTTTTTTGCTAAAAAACTTGACAGCTGGAAAAAAAGAGTTTATAGTGTGCATATAGTATATATACAATAAGACGAAAGAAACGAGGTGACTTGTTGAATATCGCCATCAGCAATTCCAGTGACAAACCGATTTATGAGCAAATTGCCATGCAGATTAAGAAAATGATTATCAGTGGCGAGCTGAGTTCCGGGGAAGCATTGCCGAGCATGCGTTTTCTGGCCAAGGAGCTGCGGATCAGCGTGATTACCACCAAACGGGCCTATTCGGATCTGGAGCGGGATGGCTTTATTGAAACCGTCACCGGCAAGGGCAGTTTTGTGGCTAACCAGAATTTGTCCTTTATCCGGGAAGAGCAATTAAGGCTGGCCGAAGAGCTGCTGCAGAAAGCGGTAGATATTGCCAAAAGCAGTGATATTTCCTGGGAAGAACTCAGTGAGTTGCTAGAACTATTGTATAAGGGAGAATAACATGATTAATGCTATTGAAATTAAAAATTTAAACAAAAAATATCAAGATTTTCAACTAAAAGATGTTAGTTTTAAGGTGCCCAGAGGTAGTATTGTTGGCTTTATCGGTGAAAATGGGGCTGGCAAAACGACCACCATAAAAGCGATGCTTAATCTGGTCAGTCGGGATGGGGGAACCATTGAGATGCTGGGAATGGACACCTTAAAAGATGAAAAGAAAATAAAAGAATCAGTCGGCGTTGTGATGGACGGTTGTAACTTTCATGATAATTTAAAAACCGGTGATATTGCTAAGATGTTGGCCAGTATTTACAAAAAATGGAATCAGGAATTGTATCAGCAGTATCTGAAAAAATTCAAGCTCCCGGACAATAAGATCATCAAGGCATTTTCCCGGGGGATGAAGATGAAGCTGCAAATTGCGGTGGCCCTATCCCACCAACCAGACTTGCTAATTTTAGATGAAGCCACCAGCGGATTAGATCCGATTGTCCGGGAGGAAATTCTCGATGTCTTTATGGATTTTATTCAGGATGAGGAACATTCCATTTTGATATCATCCCATATTACCAGTGATTTGGATAAGATCGCTGACTATATTGTCTTTATTCACCAGGGTAAAATTCTGCTGAATGAAGAAAAAGAGACCTTGCTTTCTAAGATGGGGGTTTTTAAATGTGGAGAAGAAGATTTTGGCAAGCTTGAAGCAAGCGAGTATCTCCGCTATCGCAAAAATCAGTTTAGTTTTGAAGTGCTGGTGAATGATAAGGCTGCTATCCGAAAAAAATATCCAAATGCCCTTATGGATGGGGTAACCATTGAACAAATTATGTTATTTTATGGAAGGGGTGGAAAACAATGAAGGGACTGATCTTAAAAGATTTGCTTAATCTTAAAAGTACATTTAAAATGCTGGGAGTGATGATGCTTTTTTTCGCCGTTGTTTTCATACCCCAGGGAAATAGCTTTATTTTTGGTATAATTATCCTGATGTTTGCGATGATGGTGGTGACGACGATCAGCTATGACGATCTGGCCAAGTGGGATGCCTATGCTTTGACCATGCCGGTGACTCGAAAAGAAATGGTGCTCAGTAAATATCTGGTGATGGCCATCCTGAACACCCTGGGGGCGGTATTATCATTGATTGTCGGAGCAGTCGGCAGTGTAATTATGGGACAAAGCTTTGACCTGGAAATTCTGGCTATTATTGGAGCAATCTACCTGATTGCCTTAATATTTGGGTCTGTGATTATTCCCCTGATTTATAAATTTGGCACTGAAAAAGCCCGGCTGATGCTGATTCTCTGCGCGCTGCTGCCCACGGCCCTGATGCTGCTGGCGGAACAATTCAATGTCCCCCTGCCAACCACCGGAAATCCCTGGATCTATCTGATCTTATTGATCGGTTTTTCGGTCACCGGTGTGATCCTTTCCTATCTGATCTCACTTAAAATTTATTCGCAAAAAGAGTTTTAGAAAGAAGCCATTCGGAAAGACATCACTAAACATATTTAATGTGCTTATTAATAAAAAAAGGGGCTGAGAAATCAGCCCCTTATTGTGCGCCGGGTAACAGTTTTTTAAAAGTCCCGTCACTAACCGTCCAGCCGTTCCTGCAAAGAATCTTCGAAGGAATTGATCCCGATACGATCAAGAAGGTGGCAGATCCGTTCGCCGTCTTTGCCAAGCTCCAGATAAGTTTCCAGAATTTTTTCAATCAGATTAGGAATTTCTTCTGGCGCATAAAGATCCGTTAATTGATCGCCAAAGCGGTAACCGCGACCCATCCGCCCGCCCAGATAGACGGCAATGCCGCGAACCTCTTCGGTGATCGAACCGGTGCTACAAATCTGGGCGCATTTGCCACAGTTGACGCATTTTCGTTCATTCCAAAGGAGCTTTTGGTTGAGCATCGTTAGTGACTGAGATCGACAGACCTTGGTGCATTTGCCGCAGTTAATGCAGGCATCCCAGTCAAACTGTATATAGGCTTGTCCCACCAGGCCGATGTCATTGGTGTTAGCCTTAGCACAATTGTTGGGACAGCCGACAAAGGTGATTTTGGTTTTGGCATGAAGGTCGCGACCGAAAAACTGGTCATGACAGATGCCACATAGTTTTTGGGTGTCATAAAGGCCATGTTGGCAAACGGTACCCTTACAGGCTACCAGCGGTCGGACTTTCTTACCGGTACCACCGTAAACAAGTCCCCCGGCGGTCAGGGCAGATTTAACTAATGGAATATCGTCGTAAGTGATCCAGGGGATTTCGATGGCTAATCGGGTGGTTTCGCCCAAATAACCTCGCCCATATGTTTGGGCGATTTCGGCCAGTGTCTGGAATTCAGCGGCGGTGAAATTTCCGGCTCGGCTTAAAATCCGAATCGAAAAATAGCCTTCCTGCTGCTGGGCTAAGATCCCCTGGGCCTTCAATGCTGCAATTTCATTTTGTGTGATCACGCGGTTACCTGCTTTCATTAAGGGATGAGGCAATTCCCAAAAAATAAGTGACCGCGGATGCGATGCTCACCCTGATCATCCCTGACTAGTCACTTTTTTGAGTGCCGTATAGATTATTGTTACTATTGTATGCCTTGATTCTAAAAACAATATTAAATTTTTCTGTCGCAAAACAGCGTAGTTGTGTTAAAATAAACTGGATAAAAAATATAAAAGGAGCGACTATGCTAAAACTAGAACAGGTCTCAAAAACATATGGAAATAAGAATGAGAAAGCAGTTGACAACATCAGCTTTGAAGTGCGTCCTGGTGAAATCTTTGGATTTGTCGGACCCAATGGCGCTGGTAAGACCACTACCATTAAAATGATTGTCAGCCTGCTGGCACCCAATAGTGGTAAAATAACGATCAATGGCATCGACAATCAGCAAGACATCCTGGGAGCAAAAAAACAATTCAGTTATGTCCCGGACACCCCGGAGCTGTTTGAAAAGATTAAGGGGATTGAATATCTGAAATTCATGGCCGATGTTTATCAGGTGCCCGCTAGCGAAAGACAGGAACGGATCGAAAAATATCTGGATATTTTTGAAATTAAGGATGCCATCAACGATCCGATTGGGTCTTTTTCCCATGGGATGAAGCAGAAACTGGCACTGGTGGGGGCACTGATTCACAATCCCCAGGTTTTTATCCTCGATGAACCAATGGTCGGTCTTGATCCTAAGGCATCGTTTGAACTAAAAAAAATCATGCGCGATCATTGCGATAGCGGGCGATCAGTTTTCTTTTCTACCCACGTTCTCGATGTAGCGGAAAAAATCTGTGACCGGATCGCCATTATAAAAAAGGGAAAACTCATTGAGGTAGGAACGATGGACGAAATTCGAAAAAAAGCCGGGAGCCAGGAATCATTAGAGAACATTTTCCTGGAGTTGACAGAATAATGAAAGAAATTATCAGTCTGACCAGACTTTTTATTAATGAGTCTTTGGGTGTATCGCTGTTTTTTTATAATCAAAAATACAATAAAAAAGAATTCTACAAACAGCTCTTTACCCTGATTATTGTTCCGGTGGCCTTGATACCGGCCTATTTTATGTACATCTCGGTGATGACCGCCACCTATTTCGGCTTATCAATGATTAATCAAAGTTCAGTTTTTTTGAGTATCGGCTATATTATAGCAACGGTGCTGATTCTCGTTTTTGGGGTGATGTATGTGCTATCGGAATTTTATTTTTCAGATAATATTGAAGAACTGATCCCGCTGCCGATCAGCCAAAGAAAACTGATCGTTGCTAAATTTTTTAGTATTTTGGCCTTTGAATATATTTTTGCGGGCTTAATATTTATTCCGGTGCTAGTTATTTATGGCATCGGCCAGGGAATGGGACCGCTTTATGGGCTGTTGGCATTTTTTGTCTTTCTAACCATCCCGGTGTTGCCGCTTTCACTGGTGACCGCGGTGATTATGTTTATTATGCAATCGGCTTCCCTTAAAGGCCGAAAGGATATGATCCAGATTGTTTTTGTATTTCTCGGTGTTGCGGCTATTTTTGGGTTGCAGATCTGGTTTTCCAGCCAATTGGGAAGTGGCGACGAGGTCGATTTTCAACTGTTGATGAATACAATGCTGACAAGTAATGAGGGTTTTTTAAACATCATTGGCTATATCATGCCCAGCAGCTTTTTAATGGCCTGGGCGCTAAATAAAATTACCCTGATGTCATTTGCCTGGGTCGGCGCGCTGCTGGGAATTACCTTTTTTTCTTGCGCCTTGATGGTAGCAATTGGTGAACGGGTTTATATTAAGAGTATTGTCAGCGGAAAAGTGATCAAAAAGGGCAAGCGCTTAAGTGGCGATGCGCGAAGCAAAGCGCTCACTAGAAAAAGCCATGGGGCGATGGCGATATTTATAATGGATTTGCGCTTGCTGATGCGGACACCGGTTTATTTTTTTAATAATATCAGTGTGGTCATTATTGCCCCGCTTTGCATCCTGCTCAGTTTTTCATTTATTGAAATACCAGCAGACGATTTACAGGGAATTCAGAATTTTTTTAGAGAAATGCCGGTGCTGGTTAACTTCTTGCTGATTGCTTTTTTTATTTTTTTCGGAGGAACCACGGCCACCACGGCAACGACCTTTTCCCGGGAGGGCAAGACCTCCTGGCTTACCCGAATGATTCCGGTGACAGCAAAAGACCAGATTCTTGGACGTACCGGAGTGGCGGTACTGATTCAGAGTCTGGGGATTGTGTTTTCGATTATTGCGGTACAATTCTTTTTTCCCTTAGCTCTGTCGACCCTGCTACTAACGATTATCCTGGGTCTCCTGGGATCTCTGCCGATTTTATTATTCGGACTGTTCATGGACATGAACCGACCGCTACTCAATTGGGATAATCCCCAGAAAGCAATAAAGAACAATATGAACGTCGTGATCACGCTTTTTGTAGGGATGGCCTATACAGGCTTGCTAATTGGAATAAGTGGTTTGCTGGGATATTTTGTCAACGCGTTACTGGGTTATGGTTTATTTACCGTGATCAGTTTGGGATTCAGTGTTGTTTTTTACCAGGTGATCAGCAAGCGGCTTGAAGTAGAAATGCTGAATTTCGAATAATAAATTAAAGCCTAAGTTAATGGTTGAGAAGGATAATAGCAGATAATAACTGATAGTCAGTTAATAAAACAAAAGGAGTTGAAGGAATGGCTCTCGACGACGTTCAAAAGAAAGCGAATCGACTTGTTCATGAAATGAGTCCTTATTTATTACAACATGCTTATAATCCGGTCAATTGGTATCCCTGGTCGGATGAGGCCTTTAATTTGGCTAAAAGGCAGGATAAACCGGTTTTTCTGTCGATTGGTTACAGCACCTGTCACTGGTGTCATGTAATGGAAAAAGAATCCTTTGAAGATGAAAAAGTGGCGGAAATCCTGAATAAATATTTTATCAGCATTAAGGTGGATCGGGAAGAACGGCCTGATATTGATCAGATTTATATGACTTTTTCCCAGGTCAGCACCGGCCAGGGGGGCTGGCCTCTGAATGTTTTTTTAACCGCCGATCGCAAACCCTTTTATGCGACAAACTATTTGCCCAACCACTCACGCCCTGGGCATCCTGGCATTATCGATGTTCTCGTTGGCATTGAAAGTCAGTGGCGAAAAAATAATCAGGATCTTATTGACTCGGCCAATAAGATAACGGGACTACTCAATGATTTAGAGCTGCGAAAAGATCAAGCAGAACTAAAGCAAAGCATCTTTTTTGATGCTTATGATTTTTTTGATGAAAGCTTTGATGATCGTTACGGCGGTTTTGGTAAGGCGCCTAAATTTCCCACCCCCCATCATCTCTTTTATCTATTGCGATGCTATCAGGCCTTTAAACAGCCAGATGCTCTGGTGATGGTCGAAAAAACCCTGCAGCAGATGTACAAGGGCGGTATTTTTGATCATATCGGCTTTGGCTTTTCGCGCTATTCAACCGATCAACAATGGTTGGTGCCCCACTTCGAAAAAATGCTTTATGACAATGCCCTGCTGATTATGGCTTATACAGAAACCTATCAGGCCACCGGTAATGCACTCTATCAAAAAATAGCCGAAAAAACGATCACCTATGTCAATCGCGATTTGCGATCGCCAGATGGTGCCTTTTATAGTGCCGAAGATGCCGATTCCGAAGGGGAAGAAGGCAAGTTTTATGTCTGGTCCGCCGATAAGGTCGAAAAGATATTGGGTAAAAAGCGCGCTGCGGTTTTTTTCAAATTTTATCCGATGACGACCAAAGGTAATTTTGAGGGTAAGAATATTGCCAATATGATTGATAGTGACATTGATCTGATTGAAGCCAATCCGGAACTTGAAAAAGCTCTCGATGAGATGACCGCTGATCTGTTTGCCCAGCGGGAAAAGCGGGTTCATCCCCACAAGGATGACAAGATCCTGACCTCATGGAATGGGCTGATGATTGCAGCATTGGCCATGGCCGGCCGGATATTCAACAAGACCGTCTATATTAAACAGGCTGAAGAGGCAATGGCATTTATTGAGAATAACATGACCAGGCGAAGTGGCCGGCTTTATGCCCGCTATCGCCAGGGTGAGGCCAAAATTCTGGGCTATCTGGATGATTATGCCAGTGTCATCTGGGGCTATCTGGAATTATATCAGGCCAGCTTTAAAACCGATTATCTGGAAAAGGCGATTGTCCGGGCGGTTGATATGATCAATCTCTTTGGCGATGAATTTGGAACGGCCGGCTTCTTTCAATACGGAAACGATGCCGAAAGGCTTATTGCCAGGCCCAAGGAAGTCTATGATAACGCCAAGCCATCCGGCAACGCACTGGCAGCCTATTGTCTGCTTAAGCTGGGGAAAATCACCGGACAACAAAAATACCTTGATATTGTCAACGGTATGTTTAGCTATTTTGCCGGAAACTTAAATCAGGCGCCGATGGCCAGCACGATGATGCTTTGTGCTAAATTATTCCATGAACAGCCAACCACTGAGGTGGTCTTTGCCGGCTATGAGAAGGACACCACAATCCGCGAAATGAACCGCCGGTTGAATCAGCAGTTCTTGCCTTTTTCAGTGGTGCTTTTTAATAAAAGCGAAACAGACCTAAAAAAAATCAACGCCTTTGCTGTCAATCAGCAGATGATTCATGGTCAACCGACCGCCTATATCTGTAAAGACTATCGCTGTGAGCAGCCGGTGAATGATCTTGAAGCTTTTCTTAAAATTATCGAAGATTGATTAATAACCCGAAAAATGGGGTAGTAATAGAATAGTCGCAGGAAAGGTAGGAACCATGATGAAATATCAAAAAAAAGATCAAGATACCCTATTAAAAACGCTGACGCCGGATCAATATGCGGTAACCCAAAAAAATGCTACCGAACCGCCGTTTCAGAACGAATACTATAACGAATACCGCAAAGGCCTTTATGTCGATATTACCACCGGGGAACCACTTTTTTCATCAAGTGATAAATTTGAGTCTGGCTGCGGGTGGCCCAGCTTCTCCAAACCGATCGACTCAGAAGTTGTAAAAGAACTTAGTGACACCACGCTGCGGATGAAACGCACCGAGGTCCGCAGCACCACCGGCGATGCCCATTTGGGTCATGTGTTTGAGGATGGTCCGATCACCACCGGGGGCTTGCGATACTGCATCAATAGTGCCGCCCTCCGCTTTATTCCGGCCGATGAAATGGAAGCTCAGGGTTATGGCGATTATTTGGAATTGGTTGAGTAGGTTAGTTGGTTATCGCGTGAGCGACGATTCTATAAATAATGAAAGGTGAAAATCAATGAATACAGTTGAATTTGCAATAAAGATGGAGCTTGACGGCGAAAAGTATTACCGCGAACAAGCAGAACACAACAAAGACAATCCTTTAAACGCCGTATTTTTGTTATTGGCCGATGACGAAAAAGATCATGCTGCGCTACTAAAAAACGAGCTCGAAAAAATAAGCTATGAATTAGCTGATAATCAGACCCTCGCCAACACCGACAACGTTTTTAAAGACAGAGGGGTCTTTAAAAACGAATTTGAAAAAATCCCCAATCAATTGGATGCTTATCGGATGGCTTTGCAAATGGAAAAAGACAGTATTGAACTCTATCAGAAATTTTTTAAAGAAGCAAGCGAGGAACAAACTAAGCAATTATTTGGCTACCTGGTTAAGCAGGAAGAGAATCACTTTAAAATCTTTGACAACCTGATCACCCTGGTCGAACGACCGGAGCAATGGGTCGAAGCAGCTGAATTTGGTATTAGAGAAAAATATTAAGACGCATTGTTTTAGACGATCTACTGGTTAATGTGATAAAAAAAAGGGCTTACCGATCTTCAATGAAGAATGGTTTAGCCCTTTTTTTATGAAAGCAATAGTAAAAACATAAAAAATTTGTTAAAATGAGATTAGTTAGAAAAATGGTATTATTAAAAGGAATGATGCTATTGATGAAATAAAAAGCGAAGGATAACAGATGGCAGTTTATTTATTTGACCAGATAGAAACATTTACGGATGATTTGTATGATCAAAGTTTGGCATTGCTTCCTGCTGAGCGGCAGCAAAAGGCGGCCGCATACCGGCAAAAGATTGACCGGAAACTTTCGGTATTGGCTTATGTTTTGCTAAATTATGGGTTAAAAAGGGAGTATGGCATAACAGAAAAGATTGAATTTAGTTACTGCGCAAAAGGAAAGCCCTTGCTAACCCATTACCCCCAGCTCCATTTTAATCTCAGCCATTGTCAGAACGGGGTGATCTGTGCAATTCATCGCTCAGCAGTGGGAGTCGATATCGAAAGGGTGGAAGTCTATGATGCCGACTTGGCTAGACATGTTTGTCATGAGCGTGAACTTAAATTGATTAGTGAAAGCGATAACAAAGCCCTGGCCTTTGCTAAAATCTGGACAAAAAAAGAAAGTTTGCTCAAAAAAACCGGCGAGGGACTGGTCGATAATTTAAAAAAAATGGATACCATTGATTCAGAAGCCATCGTGCTGGTAGACCCGGCAGAAGCCTATGTCTTTTCGATTGCCGGGATGTCATTTGCCGAGCTGGGATTAAGACCAATATCGGGCCTTGTTAGCAGCCTGGAATTTAGCCATTATTAGGATTTTATGTTTGTCCTTTGGAAAATCCTGGCATGATTCTCCATTAATATAGGCATAAAAAAAATAGCATAAGGAGAAAATATGGGAACAAAAAAGTTGCTGCCACTGAGTTTGTTAAGCCTTGACCAAGCCAATGCCTTTGTTCAAGAGACGCTAAAAAAATACAAATGTTCAAGCACGGATAATATGAAAGCCCAGCTTTTTGTTGAAGAGACGATTGCCTATTGGCAGGAAAGAAGCAGTGATAAGGGCAATTTTGAATTGTCGATTCAGAAACGCTTTAAGACCATTACTCTGGCTCTCAATTACTGGGGTGATCCGGAAAATCCGCTGACGCTGCCAGAAACAACCGACGATGAGGAGTCTGATTATAAGCGGATCGGCCAGAGTATTTTGATTGGTTTGTCAGCAGTTACTTATTCCTATGAAAATGGTTGTAACAATGTTTCGTATACCCTCAAACAGAAACCGCTGAACCCGGCGATCACCACCGTTATTGGGCTGGTTGGGGCAATTATTTCAGGTTTGATTTTTCAAGCAGTCGCACCTGATCTGGGAAAACAGATCGGGACGACAATCCTTACTCCGGTTAGCAGCACTTTTTTTAATTTCCTGAACGCAATTGTTATTCCAGTTTTGTTCTTCTCTGCCATCAGCAGCATCTTTAATATGGATAATCTGGCTCAAATGAAGCGGATTTTTCGACTGTTGCTAACCTGGTCCATCGCTGTGATTCTTGTGGCGACAGGGGTCTCGCTGGCAATAGCCCGGATTTTTTTACTGGGAAATACAGCGACCACCAACCATGGGACTCAGGGCGATCTTTGGAATCAGATTGGGGAAATGATTTTCGGGGTTATTCCCGCCAATATGATAAAACCCTTTCTGGACGGGAATACCCTTCAGATTATGTTTCTTGCCATCATCGGTGGCATTGTCATGCTGACTTTAAAGGGGCGTTTTCCCTTCATCGCTCGGATGATTAACGAGGGCAACCTGATTTTTACAACGATTCTGGATGCAGTGTGCGCACTGATGCCTGTTGTGGTATTTATCAGTATTTTGAATATGATGATCTCCGGTGAGGGATCAGCGCTATTAGGAACAATTCTGTTGATTGTTCTGCTGCTTTCATCCTTTCTGATTATCATGCTGGTAATGCTCTTGAGCCTAGCGTTTTATGAAAAGATCGGTCCGATTGCCTATTTTAAATCCGCTGCGCCGTTTTTGCTGATTGCGCTGTCCACTGCCAGCTCTAGTGCCACATTTGCCAGTCACACCGCCACGGCTTTGGGAAAACAGAAAATACGGGATTACCTGGTGCACTTTTCTATTCCGGTTGGGGTTCTATTTAATAAACAGAATGCAATTCCCGGCTTGCTCCTGACTGCATTATTTGTCGGAAATATTTATGGGATTGCCTTTTCATTTGCAGACATGATTCCGGTGGCAATCCTTTGTATGATTCTCTCGATAGCGGTTCCGCCATCACCGGGAATGGGAGCATTTCTCTTTACGATAGTGTTTAATTTACTGGGAATTCCTTTGGAAGGCCTGGCTCTGGCAGTGACCATCGATATCTTTATGGACTATCCGGCGACTGCTGGCCATGTGATGACCACCAACATTGGGATGCTTCACACTGAGCATCGACTAAAAGCAATTGAGGCTAAGAAGACCCTTCAAACAAATAAAGTAAGTGGGAAAAGAGAAGCTTAAAATAAAAACAAAATTAGGGTAACTGAAATTCAGAAACTCACGAAGTTATAAATTATAAAGGAGTATGCAAAAAAATGATACGAGAGATGAAACGGGATGAACTGCTAAAAAGTGTTCGGGAGGCTGAGTATCTTACCCAGGAAGAACGACAGCTACTGCAGCAAAAAAGGCTCCATGAGCTGGTCGATTACGCCAGAGAGCATTCCGATTATTTTAAAACATATTATCAGGACTTGCCGGAGGATTACACCCTTAACGATCTGCCGATGACCTCAAAGAAACAATTGATGCCCCACTTTGAAGACTGGGTAACCGATAAACGGGTAAGCCGGGAAGCATTGGAAGTTTATTTTTCAGATCTAAACAACATTGGGATGCCCTTACTGGAGGAATTCTCAGTACTGACCACCTCTGGCACCACCGGGCAGCCACTCTGGATGGTGCGGGACAGCTTTCATGGCAAGGTTCACGGTTCGATGATGGCAGTACGGTTGATGGAGCGGCTGGGGATTGATCCCTGGCTGGATTCAAGTCGTTACAAGATGGCCTCGATCATCGGGACCGGGGGATTTCATTCAGCGGTGAGCTCTTTTGAGCGGATGAAAAATAGTTCGCCCTGTCCGGAGAATTTTTTATTGTGCTCAATCCTCGACCCAATTCCCGAAATAGTCGCCAATCTCAATGCCTTTGAACCGGCGCTGATTACTGGTTATCCCTCGGTGATGGCGGTGCTGGCTAAGGAAAAATTGGAAGGCCGGTTAACAATTGAACCCAAAGCGATTGCCTGTTCGGCAGAACAGCTCACCGAGTATGCGTATAAGATGATGAAGGATGCTTTTAACTGTACCATCGCCAATTCCTTTTGCAGCACTGAAGGCGGCGAGGTGGCCTTTAACTGCACTTGCGGGAATATGCACCTCAATGACGACTGGATTATTATCGAGCCAGTCGATAGTAACAATCAGCCGGTGACTGATCAAACTATGTCGGCCGGGGTCTTGGTCACCAACCTGGCGGATTATCTTCAGCCGATTATTCGCTATCATGTCGAGGACAGTATCATCATTGAAGACGGCCAGTGCCCCTGCGGCAGCAAGCTGCCAATCGTCAGACTGTTAGGAAGAAACGGAGAAAACGTGTCCTTTGACATTGACGGCGGAAGCCGGACGATTGCTCCGGTGATGCTGGATTTTCTGCCAACCAAAACCGACGGGATCCTCCAATACCAGTTTGTTCAAAAATCTCCGAAACTTTTAGAGATGCGGATCGTCTATGCCAATGGCAGCAATAAAGAAGAGGTTGACAGCCAGATTTCCCACTATGTCAAGCAATTGTTTAAAGATAATCAGATGGATGCAGTCGTGTTTGAAATTGTTGACCAGCCACCGGTTCAGTCAAAAGGTGGAAAAATTAAGACTGTTGTTATTGATTTTTAGAAAAAAAGTTAGAATAAAAGTTAGAATAAAAGATGAGGAGAAACGATTTGAAAAAAGTGATGCCGAACCCGACCGCCTATCAACGCTCGGGGATCTTGCTTAGGAAAAAATTCTTTTCCTATCTTTTTCCCACCATTATGATGAACGTGGCGCTGTCACTAGGGATCATTGTCGATGGGATTATTGTCGGCAACATCCTGGGAACCGAGGCCTTTGCAGCGGTAAATATCTGCGCCCCGATCATCTTTCTCTTTAGTGCCATCTATGCCTTAATCGGGGTGGGGGGCTCGACGGTGGTGGCTCATTGCAAGGGCCGGATGGATCATCAGGGTGCCAATCTAAGCTTTACCCTGGCACTGCTGGGGCTACTGGTCGTGTCAATTTCATTTGGCACGATCGGCTTTATCTTTTCTGCGCCAATCAGTGCCCTGCTAAGCGGTGGAAGTTCACTGATGCCGCTGGTGAAGGATTATTTTTCAGTGCTGGTGCTGGGCGCTCCGGCGCTGATTACCATCCCCGGCATGGTCTATTTTATCCGCACCGATTCCCGCCCCAAACTGGCCGCCAATATTTTAATCATTGCCAACGTGGTTAACCTAAGCTGTGATCTGATCTTTATGGGCGTCTTTAAAATGGGGATTAGTGGCGCGGCGCTGGCAACGGTCACCGGCTATCTGGTGGGGGCGCTTGTCAGCCTCAGCTATTTCCTTTCAGCCAAGCGCAATCTTAAATTTGTGCGGCCGGCAGTGAGCGATTTTACGCGGTTTGGAGAAATCTTATTTACCGGGGTGCCTTCGGCCTTAACCGGGGCCACCGGCTTTGTCAAGAACCTTACCATTAACAGCATTCTGATTGCTACCATTGGCCCCATCGGAGTGGCTACCTTTGGGGTTTGTCTGAATATGCTGTCGATGTCAAGCATTGTGATTGGTGGAACCGCTCAAACGATTATCCCGGTAGTCGGCTGTACCTACGGTGAAAAGGACTATCGCGGGATCGAAGCGATCATCAAAACGGCGATGATGACGGTGACAAGCCTTTGTGCTTCTTTAGTGGTCATTTTTGTGCTGTTTCCGCTTCAGATTGCCGGTCTTTTTGGGATCGCCGGCGATCCCAAAATGATGGCCGAGATTCAGCTAGCGATTCGGGTCTTTTCGCTCTCATTGCCCTTTTTTGGGATTAATTTTCTGATGATCTGTTACTATCAGACGGTTAGCCGCCGGGGGTTCTCATCGATGATCAGCATCTTTGAAAATATCCTGATCATCCTGCCGCTGATTCTGCTGCTGGAAGCCCAGTTTGGCGAAATTGGCATCTGGATTGCCTTTGTGATCTCAGAAATGCTGACCCTGGCGCTGGTGGTGCTGACGGCTGGGGTGATAAAAAAACGGTCGAAACTGGAGCTGATGCCGATCCTGCTACTGGAGAAAAGCAATACCCGGCTAATCGATGTGACGATAGCTAACTCACTGGCTGATGCCACCGGGATTTCCCAGGTGCTGATCGATTTCTGCCGCGAAAACGGCATTGATGACAGGCGCACCAATCATGTCGGGGTGATTGTGGAAGAATTGTGTGTTAATATCATCCGCTATGGTTTCAAGGAAAAAGAAAAAAATGTCATCGATATCCGCTTGTCGATTCTGGAGTCGGAGCTGGTGCTGCGAATTCGTGATGATGGACGACCCTTTAATCCGGTCGCCTATATCCATGAACACGGCGTCGCCGATACTTATGGGCTGCGGCTGGTAAAAGAAATGGCACGCGATTTTAAGTATAGCTATGTGCTAAACTTCAACAATACCATGATCAGTGAGTAAATATCAGTGAGTAAATATCAGTATATAAATTAATATGTCAATAAGATGATTAGTAGGTAATAAAAATTTCGGAGGAAGCGATGAAACATAAACCCATCAGTCACCCGCAGAAGCGGATTTTAGACAGTGAATTATTTGTGGAAAATACCACCATCAATAATTATCCCTTTATTATTTCATTTCCCGCAAATAGTGTAGACCAGCTTAAGCAGCTATTAACGTATGTGGTAGTACATACCGGAGACTTGAATATCCGTTTTGAAATGGATGAAAATGGAGTGATCAGCCAATATCTGGGGGAGGCCGATCTGTCCCGGATTATTGTTTATGACTGGAAGGATAAAAGCCCGGAAGCTGTCGATGCAGCGATGGAAGAACTGGATCTTTTTATCTTTGGCAGTGTTTTTAATCAGCCCCTTTACCGTTTTGGGATTATTGAAAGAGCTGACACAACCATGGTTCATCTGCTTCCTCACCATGTCATCTGTGACGGCAGCAGCACGAATATTCTTTGTGAGTATATAATGTCGCTATTTGACGCCTTAAGAGATGGGAAGGAGCTTTATTCGCTCCCGTCTAATACCATGAAATATCTGGATCTGGAAAAAGCCTATTTAGAATCGGCGGACTGTCAAAAGGATAAGGCCTACTGGCAGGCGCTATTGGGCGATGCTGGAGATCTTTCGCAAAAAGTAAACATCACCCAAAGCAATGCCGCCAGACGCCATGTCCTGGAACTACAACCGGCAACCACCGACAAGCTCAATGAGTTTCTAAACAGTTTTAAAAAACCGATTTCACCTTTTGTTTTTGCGCTGGCTCTTTCCGGTCTTTATTTTGCCCGTTTCAACAATGTCAAAAAATCAGTTCTTTCAATGGGTTTTGGCAATCGGATTTACGACGATGAAATCAATCATTCGCTAGGCATGTATGTCAGTACGGTGCCGGTGGTGACAGGCTTTGAAGCCGACACCACTTTTTCAAAATTTCTGATGGCGTCAAAAGAAGCCATGAAAGAAAGCCTCAGCCATTCTCGCTACCCCTTTGATCTAATCCTCTCAGACCTGCTCGCTGAAGTATCAGAAAAACTGATGAACGTGGCGATTGTTTCCAATTCTACCAAAGCGATGGACTATCCGGCTCGCGCCGGGGTGATGAAAACTGGAATTGCCGCGATCACCCTGCGGGTGAATCTGGCCAAGGATGACAGCCGGGGACTGCAGACGATCGCCTTTGATTACAAAACGAAGTGCTACAGTGATCAACAAATTAGTTATATGGCAGCAGCCATGGAAACGATGATTGAAAAGATTATTGAGAATCCGGAAATCAGCTGTTCAAAAATGCCAGTGATTTCACCCAGCGAAGAACAGCGCCTATTGGCAAGCTTTAACCAGAGCGAGCAGAATTATTTGGATCAATCCCCGAGCATTGTCAAAATGTTTAAACATCAAGCCGCAAAATCGCCAGATCAAATTGCTCTTGTTTTTAAAGACAAATCGATGACCTATCAAGAGGTCGACCTACTTACCGAAAAACTGGCTAAACACCTCCGTAGGCTGGGGGTTCAGAAGGAAACCGTGGTCGGGATTATGATTGACCGCAGTGAGTTGATGGTCATTTATCCGTTGGCCGTCCTTAAAGCCGGTGGTGCCTATATGCCGCTAGATTACAGCTTTCCAAATGATCGGCTGGCCTATATGCTGGCCGATGCCGATGTTAAGCTGATTCTTAGCGAAGACGATAAGCCTGAGCAGCACCTTCCGGATCATGCCGGCCCGGTGATCAGAAAAGAACTGCTTGAAACCCTGGAAGAGGATCCGGGGGTTATCCTTGATATGCCGGAAGCCAGCGATCAGTTTGTGGTGCTTTATACCTCCGGTTCAACCGGCATGCCCAAGGGCTGTGTGTTGGAACACGGCAATTTGGCTAACTTCTGCAAGTGGTTTGAGTCCTATTACGAAGTTACCGAAGCTGACCGCTGCGGTGCCTACGCCAATTTTGGCTTTGATGCCCATATGATGGATATCTATCCTTATCTGACCGCCGGGGCTGGGGTCTGCATTATCCCCTCAGAAATCCGACTGGATTTTATTGCGCTCAACACATACTATGAAAAAAACAAGGTCACCCTGGCTTTTATGACGACCCAGTTGGGGCGTCAGTTTGTCCAGGAAATCGACAATAAAAGTTTGCGAGCCTTGACCATCGGTGGCGAAAAACTGCCCTCCATTAATCTGCCATGCTACGACTTGTATCAGGCCTATGGCCCGACCGAGTGTACCATCTTTGCAACCGTTCGCAAATTTCAGACCGAAAATGATTGTCTTTTAATTGGCGGGCCGATTGGCAATTACCAGCTCTTTGTTCTCGATGAAAACCTTCAACTGCTGCCCCTTGGTGCCGTTGGCGAGCTTTGTATCGGTGGTGCTGGCGTGGGACGGTCTTATCTCAATCGTGAGGAACTGACCCAGGAAAAGTTTATCCACTGGCAGGGCCAGCGGATCTACCGCACCGGGGACTTTGTCCGCTGGCTGGAAAATGGCGAAATTGAATTTGTCGGCCGGATCGACGGTCAGGTCAAACTCCGCGGCTTGCGGATTGAGCTGGGTGAGGTCGAAAGCCGGATGGCTCAGTTTGAAGGGATTACGGCTTGTTGCGTCGATGTCAAGGAACTGGGGGGAACCCAGCATCTTTGTGCCTATTATACGGCAAAAAAAGAAATAGTGGTGGCAGCGTTGCAGGCTTTTTTGGCCGAAAAATTGACCGCCTTTATGATCCCCACGGCCTATATGCAGCTCGAGCAACTGCCCCTGACCCCCAATGGTAAATTTAATAAAAAGGCTTTGCCGGAGCCCACCATTAGCCGGGGCGAGATTGTCGCCCCCCAGAGCGAACTGCAACAGAAAATCTTTGACGTCGTCAGCGAGATTGTCGGAAACGATGATTTTGGGGTTACCTGTGACCTCTTTACGATTGGCTTTTCTTCCCTGATGGCAATCAAACTATCAGTCAAGCTTCATAAACTTTGCGGGATCGAAATTAAAACAGCCGATATTATCAGCAATAAAACCATTGAGAAGCTGGAAAAACTGGTGTTGACCACATCGGAAGGGCCCCACGAGCAAGCCGTCACCTACGCAGAGCAATCTAGCTATCCTCTGACTGAAAATCAGATGGGGGTTTATCTGGAATGCCAAAAGGATCCAGAGGCCTTGCAATACAATATTCCTTCGGAGATCCGGCTGTCTAATCGGATCAGTGCGAAAAAGCTGGCCGAGGCAACAAAAACCGTGATTAATCATCACAGCTATTTAAAAACCTATCTGGTCGATGAAAATGGCCGGGTTTGTCAGAAACGCAATGATCAGGCCGCGCCCCAGGTTTTACTGCTTAAAACCACCGAAGCCGACTATCAAACGATTCGGGAGGCCTTTATCAAACCCTTTGACCTCTATCGGGAGCCCCTTTACCGGGTGAGTATCGTTAGCACCGAGAAACAGCTGTATCTGCTATGTGATTTTCATCATATCATTTTTGACGGGGCGTCGTTGCAGCTTTTCCTGACCGATCTGCTAGCGGCCTATGGTGGTAGTCCACTTGAGCAAGAGGACTTGACAGCCTTTGATCTGGCACTCAAAGAAGCCGATTATCAGGGTTCAAAAGAATATCAAGCCGATCAGGACTATTTTGATGGCATTATCAAACCACAAATGACAGCCATTCCTGGTGACCTTAAAATTCCTGGAGAAGCCCTGTTGGCCGCTGAAAAGCTGGTGATTGATGGCCAGGAGGTGGACGGCTTTTGCAAGCGTCAGGGCATTTCCCCCAGTGGTTTATTTATGGCTAGTTTGATTGTGACCCTCTACCGTTATTCGCGAAACCCGGCGATACAATTTACCACTATTTCTAATGGCCGGGGTGATGTCCGGGTAGGGCGATGTATCGGGATGCTGGTTAAAACCCTGCCGATCGCGCTCGATGTTGAGGGTCAAGAAAAGGCTGGAGATTTCGTGAAACGGGTTCAGAACCTGCTTTATCAGGCGATCAGCCATGAAGCCTATCCCTTTACTAAAATTGCGGAAGCCTACCACCTGATTCCGACCATTAACTTTGCCTATCAGGCGGGAGTACTGGAAGCAGTAAAACTGGAGGGAGAACCACTTACCGTTACTGCGATGGGACAGCAGAAGCCCAAGTTCGCCTTATCCATCCATATCAACTCATCGGGAAGCGATTACGAGATTGTCAGCCACTACCATCAGGGGCTTTATTCAAAAGCAATGATGATGCGCTTAACCGAAAGCCTCAAGCAGGTGGTGGTGCAAATTATTAAAGCCTCGGAAGAGCCGGTCAAATCGCTGTCGCTCCTGGGAGAATCCGATCGTGAGAAACTTTCGCGTTTTAATCAGACGGAAGCCCGGCAGGAGCAAAAGATTCCAGCCCGAATTTTTGAAGCGGTGGCCAGAAGCCTTCCAGAGCGGACCGCGCTGATTGCTAAAGACCGGCAGCTGAGTTTTGCTGAGCTCAACCGATTGTCAAACCGGGTAGCCAATGCCCTAATTAAAAGGAGTGTTAAAGCAGAGGATAAGATTGCCTTTTTACTGGATCGTGACAGTCGCCTCCATGTAGCCCTGTTTGGCATTCTTAAATCGGGAGCGGCCTTTATCCCGATCGACCCCGACTATCCCAGCGAGCGGATCGAAGAGGTTCTGGCCGACAGCGGGGCAAAGTATCTCATCACGCGTGGTGAGCAACTATCAAAAGGCTTTAACCAGGCTCTGGATATCGACGTATTACTAAAATGTGATGATGATAAGAATCCACAAGTAGACATTGCACCCGACAATCTGGTCTATCTCATCTATACTTCTGGCTCCACCGGTAAACCCAAAGGGGTAATGCTCAAGCAGGAAGGTTTAGCCAATTATGTCGCTAATATCCCCCATAACAGCTTTGTCCAGGCACTGGTTAAAAATGTCACGACCCTCTTGTCCATTACCACGGTGGCCTTTGATGTGTTTTTAAAAGAAAACATGACGGCGCTGCTTAACGGTATTACCATTGCCTTTGCTGATGAAGAACAGGTGAATAACCCCAATGATCTGGCGACCTTTTTCTGGGAATCCGGTGCTGATGGGTTTTCCGCAACGCCATCGCGGATGATTTCTTATCTGGAGTCGGAAGTCTTTAAAAGCGCCTTGGGATCAGCCCGACTGATCATTTGCGGGGGTGAAAAATACCCCTCAAATCTGTATAATATCCTGAAAGGTCTGACCAATGCGGTGCTCTTTAACAGCTATGGGCCGACTGAGATTACGATATCATCCAACGCCAAACAATTAGAAAACGACCAGATCACGATTGGGGCGCCGCTGGCCAATGTCCGGGAATACATCTGTGACCCGGATGGCAACCTTCTACCGATTGGGGTAGTAGGCGAATTGTTAGTCGGCGGTAAAGGGGTCGGTCGGGGCTATTTAAACAACCCCGAACTGACTGCCAAACAATTTATCAGTTTTAATGGTGAGCCGGTTTATAAAACCGGGGACTACGCCAAATGGACAGAAAACGGCGAAGTCGAGATCCTGGGGCGGTTGGATCATCAGGTCAAACTACGTGGATTGCGGATTGAATTGGGTGAAATTGAAACCTTGATCAACAGCTATCCGGGTATTTCGCAGGGAATCGTGACGATTTTGGAAATTAACGGGGTCGAATACCTCTGCGCCTATTATACGGCCGGCAAATGGATTAATCCGGATCAGTTGACCAAACACCTAAAGAAGAAACTGACCAAATACATGGTGCCCACTTATTTCACCCAGTTGGAACAGTTTGCCATGAATCAAAATGGCAAGATCGATCTAAAGGCTCTTCCCCAGCCTGAGCTTAAAAAAACCGGCGATTACGTGAAGCCGGAATCTGACCTGGAAAAGAAAATTTGCGCCGCCTTTGAAGAGACCCTGGCTATTAAACCGATTGGCAGCAATGACAATTTCTTTGAAATCGGGGGAACCTCGCTAATGGCAACCAAGCTGACTATCAAGGCAGAGAATCGTGGCATTAAAATCAGTTATGCCAATATTTTTAAATATCAAACCCCCGCGGAAATGGCCGAGTTTCTGGAAAATGAGGGTCAGATTCCGCGTCAGGGCGGTTGCCGCCAGGAAGCGATCCGTAACTACGACTATAATGAGATCAACCGGTTGTTGCAGTTTAACACCATCGATGAGCTTCGCAAGTCCCAACAGGTCGAGGGTGAACCGCTGGGCAATATGCTACTCACTGGTGCCACCGGTTATCTGGGCGTTCATATTCTGGAGCACTATCTTGAAAATTATTCTGGCACAGCCTATTGCGTGGTGCGGCCAAAGGGTCCATTAAGCGGTGAGATGCGGCTAAAAAATATGCTGGTTTTCTATTTTAACAAAGATTATGCCGAGCTGATCGGTAATCGTATTATCATTGTCGAAGGAGAAATTACTGACACCACCTTCCTGACCCGTTTGCAAGCGATCAATGTCGATACGGTCATAAATTGCGCGGCCAATGTCAAGCACTTTGCCGCCGGAAATGAAATTGAAAACATCAACGTCGGCGGGGTGCAGCTTTTAATTGATTATTGCATTGCTGATGGCGCCCGGTTGGTTCAGATTTCGACCCATAGCATTGCCGGTACCAGCATCGATAATCAGCCACCAGTCGACACCAGGCTATCAGAAAATAATCTCTTTATCGGTCAGGATTTGGACAACAAGTATGCCAACAGCAAGTTTATGGCCGAACGTTATATTCTCGAAGCAGTGGACAAGGGACTAAAAGCTAAGATCATGCGGGTCGGCAACCTGATGGCAAGAAACACCGATGGCGAATTCCAGATCAATTTTAATTCCAATGCTTTTATGGGCAAACTAAAAGCCTATAAACTTATCGGAGCCTTTCCCTTTTCGGGACTAGAAACATCAGTCGAGTTTGCCCCGATTGATTCGACCGCGGCAGCAATCTTAAAACTCAGCGAAACGGCAGAGCATTTCCGGGTTTTCCACCCCTATAACAATCATCAGATTACCATGGCCGATGTGATTGCCGTCATGGGACGGTACGGCTTTGAGATTGCCATCATCAGCGAAGCAGATTTCCAGAAACGACTCGAGGCAGCCATGAATGATGACCGCCTGACCCCATATTTATCAGGGATCATTGCCTATACCGACACCGATTCCCACCAGCATCTGGCCTATCTGGCAAGTGAACAGCGGTTTACCACCAATATGCTGTTTCGCAGAGGTTATAAATGGCCGATTACCAGTGATTC